>CAYUHW010000090.1:0-6697 GCA_964444605.1 uncultured Christensenella sp.
GGGGTAAAGACCTCCACTGCCGTCAAAAGCAGGGAAAACACCCCTGCGGCAATCATGACCCCCCACAAGGGCGGCCCCTCCAGCAAAGCCCCCAGCAGAACCCCCGCCGCAGGGAACAGGGGATGCACCCCGCAAAAGGGCGCCGCACCCAGAACGCTCAGGCCGAAGGGGGCGCAAAGGCTTCCTACCCGCACCCGTCCCAGCACCAGGGCGCAGAGGAAAAAGCCCATCCCCTCCATATAGTTTCTGCCTGCGGGGCGCAGGAAGTCTGCCTCTGTTGCATGCAGAAGCCGTAGATACGCTTTCTTTTGTTTGCACTGCTTTTTCTTTGCCATGAGCGTATTGTATACCCGGCGGCAGGGTGCTTTTTATGCGAAAAAGGGGGATGCTCGGCGCCCCTTCCGCCGACACGCTTCCGCCCCTTCCCCTCCCTTTCCCTCTGTCCCGGCAAAACCTCCCTTTCTTCCAAACAATATGTGTTGAGATTGCCGCCGGGCTGTGGTATACTCAATTGGTCAACATTTTGTGAACGGAGGACGCCATGGGGAAGATTATCACCCTGGAGGGCATTGACGGCACGGGCAAAGGTACCCAGACCCGGCTTTTGAAGCAGGCGCTGGAGGAGCGGGGGCTAAGGGTGGGAGAGCTTTCCTTCCCTGCCTACGAGACCTTTTTCGGAGGCTATGTAGGGAAATATCTCACGGGAAAACTGAATGTCACCGCCGACAAGGTGGATCAGCACAGCATGGCACTGTGGTTTGCTCTGGACAGATGGGAAGCGGTGCAGAATTTTGATTTTGACTCTTGGGACGTGGTGCTCATCAACCGCTATGTCCTCTCCAACGCCGTCTATCAGAGCATTCGGGACATAGACAAAAACGGCATCGATCTGCTGGACTTCTGCATGGAGCTGGAGTACGGGCATTTCCGTCTGCCCAAGCCGGATCTGCAGTTGATTTTGGACGTAGCCCCTGCGGATGCCACCAAAAATGTGGAGAAAAAGGGCTTCCGAGACTATGCCGGCGAAGAAAAAGATGTGTACGAAGCCGCAGGCTCCATCCAACAGCGGGCTCGGGAAAAGTATATCCAGTACGCCGCCCGCCTCCCCGAAGCCGTTCTTATCCCCTGCATGGAGAAAGGAACGCTGCTGCCGCTGGAAAAGGTGCACGAGATGATTCTTCAGGCCGTGGACAAGCACCTGTAAGCCCTTTGCATGTACATAAAGAAAAAAGCCCGTTCACGGGCTTTTTTTGTTGCGCAAAAAATGCAAAAGGGCATAAAAAAAGCGTGCACCCCGCTTCGGCGATCGTCCCCCGGCCGGTCCCCCGCTCAGGTGGCTCCCCGCAGGATGGCTCACGGCACACAGACCTATCCGCTTAGTGCTGCTTCCTTCCGGACCTGACACGATTCACAGCGGTCTGTTGCATGAGACCCGCAGCTCAACACTCCTTAAACGGGCCTTACCCAAAGACGCACGCCTCTTGCGGGGAATCCGGTCCTGCTGTAGCGGATTGCAGGTTCAGGGCACCGCTAATTCCCCACTTGGCACGCAAACTATAGTATATCCTATTTTTCTTCCCTTTGCAAGCGGGAAATTGCCCAGAGGAGGGCTTTTCTTTCGCCGTCAGGAATTTCCTGCCCCAATCTTTCCTCCATCAAAGGCAAAAGCGACGACTTTCCCTCCAAAGCGCTCACCACGGCGCTTTGGGCAATGAGCTTGTTTCCCTTTTTCATATTCTTGCCGATGAGCCCCAGGGCGGCCTTCTGCTCCCCCTTGAGCAAGGTCTCCGGATTAAAGGCGGTCTGCTCCTCCGCCGTCATCTCCCGGCAGGGCACCTCCCGGTTCAAGGGGCATACCTGCTGGCACTTTTCACAGCCCAGCACGGCGGTCATCTTCTCCATGACCCACTCCGGCATATCTTCTTCCATATAGGTGCGCAGACACCTTTCCCAGTGGTACCCGTCTTCGTCTATGGCCCCTGCCGGACAGGCCTTTCGGCACCTGCCGCAGTGCAAACAGGAGATGCTTTCCTCCTCCTTCGGCACCCGGCCTTCCTCCTCCACCATAAGCCCCTGCAGAATAAAGCGGGTGCCAATGCGGGGCAGCGCCATGAGGGAGTTTTCCATGCGGCCGCCCAAGCGGTACTGCTCCATGCATTTTTTCAAAGGCACACGGGCGCTTTCGCTCCTCTGTCCCCGTGCCTCCATGCGCTTTCGCAGGGCTTGCATGGCGTGGTAGCTTTGGTTGGAAGCGGGGTAATAGCCGGAAAAGCGGCAGTGGGGGGCATAGGGCGCATAGGCCCAAACCAACAGCAAAAGCCCCCGGGCCCAAGGATAGGCCTGCCGGGGGTCTTCAAAAATATAGTCTGCTTGGGGGGCATGGCTCTGCCGGTTCCAATCCTCATAGTCAGGAACGGGCACCAGCCACGCCCGATAAAATCCAAGCTCTTTTGCTTCTTCTTCCAGACCCAAGCTTACTTGGTGCCGAAGAGACGGTCGCCTGCATCGCCCAGACCGGGTACGATGTAGCCATGATCGTTGAGCTTCTCGTCCACAGCGGCCACGTAGATGTCTACGTCGGGATGAGCCTTCTGCAGAGCCTCAATGCCCTCGGGAGCACCCAGGAGGCAGACCATGCGCAGCTTGGTGGCGCCGGCCTTCTTGACCAGACGGATGGCTTCGATGGCGGAGTTGCCGGTGGCCAGCATGGGGTCTACGACGATGCACTCACGCTGTGCAATGTCATCGGGGAGCTTGCAGTAGTAGCCCGTGGGCATAAGGGTGTCGGGATTGCGGTAGAGACCGATATGACCCATCTTGGCGTTGGGAATCAGGTTCATCATGCCGTCGGCCATGCCGAGACCCGCACGCAAAATGGGGATTACGGCCAGCTTCTCGTTCTCCAGCATGTTGAAGGTAGCGGTGGTAATGGGGGTTTCGATGGAAACGGGGGTCAGAGGCAGATTCCGGGTGACCTCATAACCCATGAGCATGGACAATTCCTGCACCAGTTCACGGAACTGCTTGGCGCCGGTGTTCTTGTCACGCAGAAGAGCCAGCTTGTGCTGTACGAGGGGATGGTCGATAACGGTTACTTTGCTCATAATACACCTCCTGAGGTTTTAATTACGTTCTTGTTCGTATCGGGCAATCTTGTCGATACGCCTTTGGTGTCTCTCCCCCTGAGAAAAGGGAGTGGTCAGCCATATATCCGCAATGGATACGGCCTGAGGAAGGGTGACCAGCTTGGCACCCAAAGCCAGCACATTGGTATCGTTATGCTGCCGGGTCAAAGCGGCGCACTCCTCATTGACGCACAGGGCGCAGCGAATGCCCTTTACCTTGTTGGCGCAGACGGAAACGCCGATGCCTGTGGTGCAAAGGACGATGCCTCTGTCCGCTTCGCCCCTGGCTACGGCCTCTGCGGCGGGAAGCGCCGTGTCCGGATAATCCATGCTGTCCTTACCGAAACAGCCGAAATCCTTGACCTCATAGCCCAAAGTCAGCAGATGGGCCTTCAGCCCTTCCTTGAGTTCATACGCCCCATGGTCACAGCCCATGGCGATACTTACCGTGCCTATCCTATTTATCATACCACGTTTTCTCCCCTTTCTACAAGACAAAATATATTCTATCCCCCTGAAAAACTTTCAGCGGAGCAAATTATCCCGGATTTTCTGCCGAAACTCGGCTTATCCGCCTATACTTCTTCCACTTCAAAGCCTGCCGCCCGCAAAAGACGGTTCATGTAGGCCAGCCCCGTTCCCTCAGGAGAAATGCCCTCGCAGAGGATAATTTGGGCTCCCTCCTCGTCTAAAGTCCGAAGGAGGGTGAATAGGTTTGCGCACAAAGTCACGGGGTTGTCCCGATCCCCCATGAGGACGGCGGGCATCTTCCGTGCCTTGTAGTATCCCATGGTCTGGCGGGTGCCGGCCACGCTGACTTTCTTTCCCGCCTGCGTAAACTCTGCATACCGCTCCACGATTCTCAGCGCCGCCTTTTCCGGGGTGCCCGTCACCACATGCACCTGTGCCTTGGGGGCGTAGTGCTTATACTTCATGCCGGGGGAGAGCACCTTCTCTCCCTCCTCCATGGGCTTGAGCAGGCAGCTTGCCAGCTCCACATGGCCGATGACCGCCTCCAGCATCTCTTTGGTCACCGCTCCGGGGCGAAGGATGGTAGGCGTGCCTACCAGAGACAGCACCGTACTCTCCACGCCGAATCTGCAGGGGCCGCCGTCCAAAATCAGAGGGATTTTCCCCTTCATGTCCGCCAGCACATGCTCCGCCGTGGTGGGGCTTGGCTTGCCGCTCAAATTGGCGCTGGGGGCCGCAATGGGCACGCCCGCTTCCTTAATAAGCGCCAGAGCCACCTCGTTGTCAGGCATGCGCACGGCCACGGTGCCAAGTCCTGCCGTCACCTCGTCGGGCACAATGCCCGCCCGATGATAAATCAAAGTCAAAGGCCCCGGCCAGAAGGTGTGCATAAGCACCTGTGCCTTGTGGGGCACCTCCGTCCACAGCCGCTCAATCTGCCGTTGGTTCTCTATGTGCAAAATCAGGGGGTTGTCGCCCGGACGTCCTTTGGCCTTAAAGATGCGGCGCACCGCCTCTGCATCCAAGCCGTTGGCCCCAAGTCCGTATACCGTTTCCGTAGGGAAAGCCACCAGTTCCCCCATGGCAATGAGCTCGCCGCCCATTTGCGCCCCCAGCCAGGGGTCTTTGCGGCAGTCGACAATCTCCGTTTCCGACTCCGTCCCCTCCAGCACCCGCAAATACTCCGCGTCCATGCTCACTCCTCCTCTCCGGAAAGCTGTCTTGTCCGCTCCGCCACAATGAGGGCATCCATAAGCTCGTCCATATCTCCGTCCAAAAACTGCTCCAGTTTGTACAAAGTCAAGTTGATGCGGTGATCCGTCACCCGGTTCTGGGGGAAGTTATAGGTGCGGATGCGCTCGCTTCTGTCTCCCGAGCCCACCATGCTCTTTCTGGCGTTGGCCACGGCGGCGTTCTGCTCGGACTGATACAGATTATAGAGCCGGCTCTTGAGCACCTTCATGGCCTTGTCTTTGTTTTTAAACTGGCTCCGCTCGTCCTGACACTCCACCACGATGCCCGTAGGCAGGTGGGTAATGCGGATGGCCGAGGAGGTCTTGTTTACATGCTGTCCTCCTGCGCCGGAACTGCGGTAGGTATCAATCTGGATGTCGGCGTCCTTAATCTCAATCTGCACATCCTCCACCTCGGGCAATACGGCTACCGTAGCGGCGCTGGTGTGAATGCGCCCCTGAGACTCCGTCTCCGGCACCCGCTGTACCCGATGGACGCCGCTTTCAAACTTCAGCCGAGAGTAGGCGCCCTTTCCCGTCAGGGTCATGACCACTTCCTTGACCCCGCCCTTTTCCGTCAGGTTCTCCGTCATAAACTCCACTCCGTAGCGGTGGCGCTCGGCGTAGCGCAAATACATTCTCAGCAAATCCGCCCCGAACAGGGAGGCTTCCTCCCCGCCGGTGCCCGCCCGAATCTCTACGATCACGTTCTTTTCGTCGTTGGGATCCTTGGGCAAAAGCAATACCTTCAGTTCCTCCTCCAGCGCCTTTTCCCGCTCTGCAAGATCCGAAAGCTCCTGCTGCACCAGTTCCTTCATTTCCCCGTCCAAATGCTCTTCCAGCATGCTGCGGCAGTCCTCCTGCCCGGAAATGGCGGCCTCATAGGCATCGTATACGGCCACAATCTCCCCCAGCTGGGCCTGCTCACGGGTCATCTCCCGCCACTTGTCCATGTCCTCCATGGCCTCGGGGGCACTGAGAAGCCTGCCCAGTTCCTCGTATCGATTCTTTATTTTCTTCAGCTTTTCACGCATATCTTACTCCGTCCTCAGGCAGACGACTCTGTCCTGCCCGCTCAAATCCTGCAATATCCGACTGCCGGGGAACAGCCCCTGTACGGCCTGCCCCTGGGTACAGCCAATCTCCATGTACAATCTGCCCCCCGGCTTAAGGTGCAAGGGCGCTTCTTTCTGCAGCCGCCGATAAAAATCCAATCCGTCCCCTCCGCCAAACAAGGCCAAGGCCGGCTCATAGGTCAGCTCCTTCTGGAGCGTCTCCATCTCCTCCCCCGTTAAATAGGGGGGGTTGCACAAAATCCCGTCAAAGGTTCGGCCCTTTAGGGGGGCAAAAAAATCTCCCTGCAAAAACTCCCCCTCTACGCCGTTCAGCCCCGCATTCTCCCGGGCTACGGTTAAAGCGTCTTCGCTGATGTCGCAAAAGGTCACCTGTGCGCCGCCTAAACGGCTCATGGCAATGCCGATGCACCCCGTGCCGCAGCACAGGTCCAGCACCTTTGCCCCCCGAGGCAGTTCCCGAAGGGCGGTTTCGCACAGAAGCTCCGTCTCCGGGCGGGGAATCAGCACCCCCGGGCGCACCTTCATGGGCAAGCCCATAAACTCCCACTCCCCCAGAATATACTGAAGGGGCTCCCCTTTTTGCCGCCGCTCAATCTGGGAGAAAAGCAGATTCATTTCCTCCTCCGTCAAAGGGCGGCGCAGACCCCGGGTCAGGGCATCCAGGAGAAATCCCGCCTCCAAAAAGGCCTCCTCCCCTGCTGCGGGGCCCAAAGCCTTTGCCAATTGATCCCGTGCCTGCCGGTACTCCATCAGGCTTCCTCGAAAGCTTTCGAGGAAGCCTGATGGAGTACCG
>CAYUHW010000091.1:0-6676 GCA_964444605.1 uncultured Christensenella sp.
GGGCGAGGGGGGCGGCGGGTTCGCAGAGCGAACCCTTGCATCCGTGCGGGCATTCTGCCCGCACGGATGCAAGAGAAGGGCTTCGCCCTTCCTCCGCCCCCCACGCCTGAAACAAAAAAGCCTCCGCATAAAACGGAGGCAAAAGTGAATCACAGCATGGCCATAAGTTCCGGCAGTACAGGCTCAAACTTGACCCCGTACCAGTGGGAGGGATCGTCCTGGGTGTTTTCAATGCACCGCACGGTGTAATCGGCGGCAATCTTCGCCGCTTCAAAGAGGGGCTTGCCCCTCAGCAGGGCGCCGGCAAAGGAGGAAGCGTACACATCCCCCGTTCCGTGACAGCCCTTGGAAATGCGGCGGTGCTCATAGTAGCGCATGACGCCCTTTTCATAGACCGCCACCCCCGTTTTCCCCGGCGCATACTGGACTCCCGTAAGCACAATGGTGGAGCAGCCCAGGGCGCTGACGGCCTTCAGCAGCTCTAAAATGTAGTCCTCGCCGTAGCTTTCCCTGTATTCTACGCCCCCAAGGAAGGAGGCCTCCGTAATGTTGGGCAAAAGAATGTCCGCAGAGGGGCACAGGGTCTTCATGGCCTCCACATAGGCATCGTCGAAAATGGGATACAGCTTGCCGTTGTCTGCAAAGGCGGGGTCCACAATCTTTACGGAACCCTCCGCTCCCATGGTGTCCAGAATGTTCTTCACATAGCCCACCTGCTTGGTGCTGCCCAAATAGCCCGTGTACATACCGTCAAAGCGGATGCCCTCCTTCTGCCAGTGCGCCTGAATGGCGGGCATGTCGTCGGTCAGATCCCGAAAGGTAAATCCGCTGAAGCCGGCGGTGTGGGTGGACAAAACCGCAGAGGGCAGCACGGCCGTTTCCAGCCCGCAGGCGGACAAAATGGGCAGAGCCACCGTCAAAGAGCACTGTCCGACGCAGGAGATGTCCTGTATGGTCAAAATCTTTTTATATTCCATGGTTTTCCCTCCTTTTAATGGAGCCGATTTGTGCATGGGCTTTGCACGCACCCCTGCATTATAGCGCAAAGATTGCAGAACCCGCAATCCTATTTTGAAAAATTTAAAGATTCCCCGCCCTGTTTTCAAGGGGCCTGGAGAACAGTCCCAACAGCAGGGAGCCTGCGGCGCCTACCCCCGTAGCCGCCCACAGAGCGGTTTCAATGCCCATGCCGTCCACCAGCACCCCGCCCAGCAAATAGCCAAAGAAGCCTGCCGCCGCAATGGAGCCCGTAATCAGGGCCTGTCCCCGAATTCTGTCCTCAGGGGCCGTTAAGGCGTTGCTGTAATAGGCCATGCCCGGCACGATCAGGGCATAGGTCACCGCCTGCATGCCTTGAGACAGGTACAGCATGGGCAGGGAGGGGGAGAGGAGAATGAGCAGGGGCTTGAGAACATACAGTCCCGCCGCCAGCCGCAAAAGCCCGTGGCAGGGGCATTTTTTCTCCATGCGGGTAAAGAGCATAAGGGCAGGCACCTCCGCTAAGGCACCGATGAGCAGTGCCGTGCCCATGTCCCCTGCTGTGCCTCCTGCCCGTTGGACAATGTCCCACATGTAGCCGTTGATGCAGTTGTGCTGGAAGAAAATCAGAAGCTGCCCCAGAAGCATCCAGGAGAAACAGGGGTACTTTTTGAAAAAGCCCAATGTGGAGACTCCCTTGGCTTCTCCCGTTTCTTGGACTGTTTCCTGCCCTGCCCCCTGGGCAAGATACAAGGACACCAGCAGGGTGCCCGCCGTCATCATCAGGTAGCACACCAGCATGGCCGTCCCCGTCTCCCGCTCTGCTAAAAGCGAGATGCACTTGGACAGCACCGCATAGGCCAGGGAAGCCGCCCCGCGGGAGGCGGAGAAGTTAAGATTTTTCCCCTCATTGATATAGCCGAAGCCCACGGAATTGATAAAGGGCTGGACGGTGAGGGTCATGGTGGACATAACGAGGAACAGCGCCGCCAGAGCCCCCATGGGGGCAGGGGTCAGCAGCAGTCCCCCCGAAAAGAGAGCCAGGCCCAGCCCGGCGGCAATGACCGACCGCAGGGACAGCTTTTTCCACCGTCCCAAGGCTGAGGCAAGGACGGGCTGTAAAAGCACGCTGAGAACGCTGGACAGGGCCAGCTCTGCACCTGCGGCGGTGACGGAAAAGCCCAGCTTCTGCAGAAAGACCCGGGTGTAGCTGTAGACGAAGCAGGCGCTCATCCAGTACAGGCTCTGGTACAGGGCGTAGTGTATGGAAAGATGTTTTACTTGGCGTTTCATAGCACTCTATTTTACTATGCACAGGGGCGCTTGTAAAGTGGGAGGCGGCGGAAGGGCAAAGCCCTCCTCCAACGCTTTTACAGCAGGGAAAGGGCGTAAAAACTCCGAGCGAAGGCATAAAAACAGGGACGGCATGCCGTCCCCGAATCTTTAAGACTCAGTCGCTCCTTATTTCACACAATTTGGAACAGGTAGAATTTCAGATAGTTGGTTTCCGGTACCGTGGGCAGGATGGGATGATCCGGCGCCTGCTGGCGGGCCTCAATCTGCCGCAAAGTCACATGGGCATCGGCGGCGGCCTCCTGCAGCATCCGCTTGAAGTCGTCCTCATACATAAAGTGGGAGCAGGAGCAGGTGGCCAGATACCCGCCCCGAGGAAGAAGCTGCATGGCTCGGCGGTTGATTTCCTTATACCCCCGGTAAGCGTTCTGCCGTGTGCTGCTGCTCTTGGTAAAGGCAGGGGGATCCAAAATGATGTAGTCGTATTCCCGTGCCTTCTTTTCTCCCAATTCCGTCAAAAGTTCAAACACATCCCGGCACACAAGATCCAACTCCAAGTGGTTTAAAGCGGCGTTGCGGGCGGTCTCCTCTATGGCGCTCTGGGAGATGTCCACGGCGGTGACCTTGGCCGCTCCCGCCCTGGCGCAATTTAGGGCAAAGGCCCCTGTGTGAGTAAAGCAGTCCAGCACCCGCAGCCCCGCAGACAGCTTGGCGGCGGCCAGACGGTTATACTTTTGATCCAGGAAAAAGCCCGTCTTCTGGCCATTTATATAGTCCACATCGTAGAGGATGCCGTTTTCGGTAATTTGGGTGTGGCCGTCCAAATTTGTCTCCAACCCATGAAGAGCAAAGAAGCCCTTTCCCGTCTCCATGCCCTCCTTCAGGCGCAGGGGGCTTTCGTTGCGCTCGTAAATGGCCCGCACGGGGGTGCCGTGGGCTTTGAGATTCTCTATAATCAAAGAGAAAATCATGGCCTTGCGCTGTTCCATGCCCAGAGACAAGGTCTCCGTCACCAGAATGTCCCCGAACTTGTCCACGGTGAGGCCGGGGAACTGATCCGCCTCTCCGAAAATCAGACGGCAGGCGTCAAAGTCTGCCCCCATGACACGGCGGCGGTAGTCCAAAGCGTAGGCCACACGGCGGGCAAAGAAGGCTTCGTCAAAGCGGTCGTTGGCGTTGGAGGAGATAAGACGCAGAAGGATCTTGCTGTGGTCGTTGATAAAACCCGTGCCCAAGTACACGCCCTTTTCCGTAACCACGTCCCCCAGCCCGCCGTTTTCATAGTCTCCCTCGTGGGAAAGCACTTCCTCCCCGTAGACCCAGGGGTGGCCCCGGCGGATGGCGGCCTCTGCCTTTTTGTTCACGGTGAAACGGGGATACTCTCTTTGTGTATGCATGGTGCGACCTCGCAGTAATCATTTTTTCCTGTATACAGTATATCAGCCTTTTGCTCCGAGGGCAAGAAAAAAGCCGCCTCCAAGCCTCCCTCTCCCGTTTTTAGAGCGGACAAGGAAAAGGCTCAAAAAACAAGCCTCCGACGCTCGGTCGGAGGCTTTCGTATTTACTTTCTTGTGATGCTGGCGCCCAGGGCATTGAACTTGTGTTCCAGATGCTCATAGCCCCTGTCGATGTACTCCACTCCGCGCACCCGGGTTTCGCCGCTGGCGGAAAGCCCCGCCACAATAAGAGCGGCCCCCGCCCGCAGATCGCTGGCGGAAATGTCGGCCCCCCGCAGGGTCTCCACCCCACGCACCCGTGCGGTGCGCTTGCTGATGGTGATGGAAGCACCCATCTTCCGCAACTCCTTAACATGGTTGAAGCGGTTCTCAAAGATGTTCTCCTGAATGACGGAGTTCCCCTTGGAGGTGGTCAAATAGGCCATCATGGGCTGCTGCAGATCCGTGGGGAAGCCGGGGTACACGGCGGTCTTAATGCTCACGGGTCTCGGCCGCTCCTTCATGCTCACCCGCAGGAAGAAGTCCCGCCCGTCGTCGCCCTCGGTGACCCGTGCGCCGCTTTCCAACAGCTTGGCGGTAATGGCCTCCATGTGGGTGGGGATGACATTCTTGATGATGACGTCCCCTCTGGTGGCGGCGGCGGCAATCATATAGGTGCCCGTTTCAATCTGATCGGGGATGACGGCATAGCTGCAGCCATGGAGCTTGGGACGACCCTGAATGCGGATAACGTCCGTGCCCGCCCCCTTAATGGAGGCGCCCATCATGTTGAGGAAGTTGGCTACGTCCACCACATGGGGCTCCTTGGCCACATTCTGCAAAACGGTTTGTCCCTCCGCCCGGCAGGCGGCCAGCATAACGTTGATGGTGGCTCCCACGGAGACCAAATCAAAGAAGATTTCCGCTCCCTTGAGCTTAGTGGCCTGGGCCCGCACCACGTTGCGGCTTTCGTCCATGTACACGTTGGCTCCCAGAGCCCGCATGCCCTTAATGTGCTGGTCAATGGGTCTGGGGCCGATGACACAGCCTCCGGGCAGAGCCAGCTCCACCTCGCCGTAAGCCCCCAGCATGGCGCCCAGCAGGTAGTAGGAAGCCCGCATGGAGCTGACCTCGGGGAAGGTAACGTCCAAAGTCTTAATCCCCGTAGGGTCAATGCGCAGGCAGTCACCTCGGGTGTAATCCACCTTGGCGCCTACATGGGTCAGGATGCTCTTTAGACTCTTGACATCCTGAATATCAGGCAGGTTCTCCAAAATACAGCACTCCCCTGCCAGCACCGCCGCAGGAATGATGGCCACCGCCGCATTTTTGGCGCCGCTGATGGTAACGGTGCCCTCCAAGCGTTTGCCGCCCTGAATGCTGTAATACTGGTCCATGTCTGCCTCCAAAATCATTCCGAAATTTCGCCCCACTTAGTTTACCCAATTCTGCTCCTCCCGTCAACCGTTTTTCCCCTTGTATTTTCTATATTGTAGCGGGGCGCAGAAAATATATTTATATTTTTTCCGTTTAGGGGGCAGACAAAGGAAAAAAGGTGTGGTATACTCATTCTCGTACGAACAAATGTTCGTATAAAAACGAACAGAACAACTGTCAGACGAAAAAGAATGTAAAGGAGAACGGAAACTATGGATGGACAGTTAAGAAAGGCAGCCGCCTGCCATGCAAAGGCCTACAGAGAGTACAAGGAGTATTTGCGCGGGTATGCGGCAGGGAAGGAAACGGACGCCGGGAATAACGCCGCCGTGCCGGAGGAAGTCAGACGAAAGGTGCGCCTGCGGTCGGGGTGGGTGTCGGCGGTGGATACGGTAAGAGTACACCTTGAGAAGACGGATCCGGAGAAGGCCAAGATTTTTGAGCGGCTTTTCGGGCTGGATGGAGAAAACAGGTACAAGGACAATCGGGTCATAGGCTTGTCCATGGAGCTTAACGTCAGCCCGGCCAACATATACCGTTGGCGGGAGAGCATATTGAATCAGTTGATTTTGGCCGCCACAAAGGAGGGTGTTTTGAACCCCTTTTTGGGGGAAGAGGCAAAGGAGGAAGACTGTGCCCTGCAGTAAAAAGGAGGAGCGGCTTGGGGGCGGCGGGTTCGCTTTAGCGAACCCTTGCGGAGGGAGCCTTCCGCTCCCCCCGCAAGAGAAGGGCTTCGCCCTTCCGCCGCCCCCGCCTGCTGCAACAAAAAAGAGCCGCTTTTCAGCGGCTCTTTTCGTATTTATCTTTGGGAAAGGCTCAGATGAGGTTGTTTTCCGTCTCGGCGGAGAACAGGTGTACCAGCTCGCCGTTGATGCCCAGGGTGAGCTTGGTGCCGTAGGGGAAGCCGCCCCGATGCTCGGCCTGCAGACGGGTGATGGGGATGCGGATGACCGTATCCTTATCGTGGCACTGGCCGTGCACATACAGCTCGCTGCCCATCATCTCGCACACATCCACCACGGCGGGGAGAGTGTTGGTACCGGCTTCGGCCACAACGTCCGTATGCTCGGGACGGATGCCCAGAATGATGGCCTGAGGCTCCACGTTGTTGGCCTTGAGAGCGGCCTGCTTGCTTTCGGGAAGCTCCACCATATCGTCCCCAACGGTGACGAAGTAGGTTTCGCCGTTCTTCTTCAGCTCTGCATCGAAGAAGTTCATCTGGGGGGTGCCGATGAAGCCGGCCACGAACTTGTTGGAGGGATGATCGAAGACCTCGCTGGGAGTGCCGATCTGCTGAATGAAGCCGTCCTTCATGATGACGATACGATCGCCCAGGGTCATAGCTTCGGTCTGGTCATGGGTAACGTACACGAAGGTGGTGTTGACCCGCTGACGGAGCTTGATGATCTCGGCACGCATCTGGTTGCGGAGCTTGGCGTCCAGGTTGGACAGAGGCTCGTCCATGAGGAAAACGGCCGGGTCACGCACGATGGCGCGGCCGATGGCAACACGCTGACGCTGGCCGCCGGAAA
>CAYUHW010000092.1:0-6576 GCA_964444605.1 uncultured Christensenella sp.
TGTTCCTTCCGCTTTCGCTCCGGTCACAATCCAGCTCCCCTTGTTCACCAAGGGGGGCCAAACGTTGTAGGTGACTCCTTTTTGCTTTTACTTTTAGCCCTGCAGGCAACTCGTCACCGCATGGCTCCCCTTACCCAATAAGGAGAGCTGTCACTGGAGGTGACTGAGGGGATAAGAAAACATTTTTCTCTTCTCTCCCTCAAAGGGATGTGCAGGGCACCGGTGCCCTTTCCCTTCTCCGAAAGGCCGGGCAGCGGCCGTTACCCGCCACGAAGGCCAAGGCATAGACCAATGCTCCGACGCTCTCCGCCATCATATCCTCCATGGTATCAATGAGGCCGATGTCCAAATATCCCTCCCAGCCCATGTCCACGCCGTTGATCTCCACCTTGGTAATGTTGACCAAAATGCCCGTTTCTCCCACCTCCGGGGACAGTTCATAGGAGGTTATGGAGGGCAGGTAGGTATCCTGCTGGGAGTCCAGCCCAAAGATTCTGTCGCATCCGTACTCGCAAAACTCCCAAGCCGCCGCAATTGCCATGGAGAAGCACAGGGCAAAAAGCCCCCGCACCAGAATCATCTGCCGGCAGTCCTCCTTCAAAAGCACCAGCAAATAAGACCCCAGCAAAGCAAAGACGATGCCCCCTGCAAAGTGCAAGAGGGTGTCCCACCAGGACACATGAAAGTAAAGATGCAGGTTTGTCCCCAGCATTGGCCCCAAGGCGTAGAGCAGGGAAAAGATATACACCCCCCCGCTCATGGCCAAGCCCCACCTTGCCTCCAAGAGGACGGGGAGGGCCGTTAACGCCATGGTCACCAGGCTCATAAGAATCTCCTGTGCCTTTTGCCGCAAAAGAGCCCGCACCAGCGTATACAGGCAAAAGACCAAAGCGGCCGCCAGGAGCACCCGTTTCCAAAGGGGAACGGAGAAAGTTTTTCTCTTCTCTTGTTTTCTCATTATGCTTCCTCCGGGAAAAAAGCCTCGTACTCCCTTACGTTGGACACGGTCTCCCCGTCAATCTGCAAGGGCGTGGGGCAGTCAAACTCCACCTTAATGTGTCTGCCCGTGAGTATTTGCACCATCTCCGTGTGCTTTACGTGCTCCCCCTTGAAGATGGAGGGGAACACCGCCAGGGTTTTCAGCTTTCCAAAGCCGTGATAGAGCATAAGGGACAGCTCCTTTTTCACGGCGAAGCGGTCCTGTGCGGGGGCGGGCATCATGCCGCCGCCGTAGTACCGCCCCAGCATGGTGGGAGCCAGCCAGACTTTGTCCATTTCCAGCCGCTTTCCGTCCACGCTAATCACCGCCTTGGTGGGGTGATAGTGGAACAGCAGTCCCTTGATGGCGATGGCGGTGTAGTTGACGGGCTTATCGCTCTTTTCCCGCAGTTCGTCTCCCCGCTCACAGCAGTAGCCGTCAATGCCGTAGCCGATGCCGTTGATAAAATACTCCCGCCGCCCCTGCACCGAAATGACGGGCAGGCGCTTAAGGTAGGGCGTCAGCAGGAAGGGGCCGTCCTCCCGGGTCATGCCCGTGTCCCGCAAAAAGTCGTTGCCGCTGCCGCAGGCATAATAAAGCAGGTTCTCCGGTCTCTCCAAAGCTGCGGTCTTGTTGACGAAGCGGTTCAAAGTTCCGTCTCCCCCGCAGAGAATGAGCCCCTCCCCCTCCTGCAGAGAGGCAAAGAGGGCGCCGTAGTCCTCTATGACGGTCATATTCAAAAAGCGCAGTTCGCAGTTTTGCAGGGTCTTCTCCAGCTCCCGTGCCTGTGCTTCTCCCCGTCCGTTCCCCGCCAGGGGGTTATATAAAACGCAGTATTTTTTCATGTTTCCCTCCCGAAATTGGTTTTTATACCTTCAATTGCAAATCCGTCTTCTCCCACGGGCATCCCTCTGCACTGCGGCCGAAGTGGCCGTAGCAGGACAAAGGCGCAAACACCGGCCGATTCAGCCCCAGCCGCTCCATCAGGCAGGCAGGGCGCAAGTCCACCTGCTTTTCTATGGCTTTTGCCAAGACCCCCTCGGGCACCTTTCCCGTGCCGAAGGTGCTGACCCCCAAAGACAAAGGCTCCGCCAGCCCCACGGCATAGCTCAAGCGCACCTCGCACCGCTCCGCCAGCCCTTTATGGACGATATTTTTGGCCAGATACCTTGCGGCATAGGCGCCGAACCTGTCCACCTTGGAGCCGTCCTTCCCTGAAATGGCGCCGCCGCCCCAGCGGGCATAGCCCCCGTAGGTGTCGGAGGACAGCTTCCGCCCGGTCAACCCCACGGAAGCCAGGGCGCCTCCCACGGCAAAGCGTCCCGTGGGGTTGATAAAGAACTGGGTCTTCTTGTCCGCCATGCCCTTGGGCAGAGCCGGGCGGATGACCTTCTCCAGCACTTCCTGCCGCAGTTTCTCCACGGTCTCCTCCCGCTTATGCTGTACGGACAGCACCACGGCGGCAATGCGGGCGGGCACTCCGTTTTCATATTCCACGGTAATCTGGGACTTTCCGTCCAAAAAAAGCTGAGGAAACAGCCCCTTTTCCTTTCCCTGCTCTACCCGCCTGGCCAGCGCTCTGGCCGCCTCAATGGGCAGGGGCATAAGGCTTTCCGTCTCCCGGCAGGCAAAGCCGAAGGCCGTCCCCTGACTGCCCGCCCCCTGATCCTGCTGTTCCGCTTCTCTGCGGCGATCCATGCCCCGCAGAACATCGGGGGATGGGGCGTGCAAATGTACCTGCACACGGCAGTTTTCTGCGCTGAGTCCGCTTTCCTCCTCCGTATATCCCGCACGGCGGAGCACCTTGCGGGCAATGCCCTCGCAGTCCGCCCGTGCCCTGCTTTCCGTTTCGCCGAAAATGTGAACCAGCTTTTCCGTTACGGACACCTCAATCGTCCCTCTGGAGTGGGGATCCTGCTGCAAAAGCGCATCCAAAATTCCGTCTGCAATCTCATCGCAGACCTTGTCCGGCTGTCCCAACAAAGGGGCATAAGAGGTAAAATAGCTTTTTTCCATACTTTTCTTCCGCTTTTCTCCCGCCTTTTTGCCCTTTGCGGGTACTTTATGAGTATAATAAACCATTCCCCCTTTTTCCACGGGGAATAAAAAGGATTCCCCCCAATTGAGAGGAATCCCGGAAACTGAGCAAATTGGGACACTTTCTGCTTTTTGTTAGAAAATTCTATTTTTTCTCCCCGCACTCCATGTCGATGGTCATGCGCACGAAATTCTCCAAATGATCCCCGATGCGGTCCACATGGCGGTCAATGTCCCCCTCCATGCGGTTCCACAAGAACTGGGTGAAAAAGCCCAGAATCACATAGCGGCAGGAGAAGGTCACCTCCCATATGGTCTCCTCGGACAGCTCCCGGTCTCCTGCGTATTCCCGAATCTTCTTGGCGGTCGCGTCATCGCTCATGGAAAAGACGTAGCGCATGAGCCTGTCTCGGGACAGACAGTCGAAAATATTGTAAATCAGGGTCTTATTCTCCCGACACCTGCGCAAAAAGGCCTTTACCGCCTCCCGCCAGTTGACGGCATACTCCTGGGCAATGCCGCCCAGCCGATCCGCCATCCATACATCCAGCAGTTCGTAAATATCCCTGTAGTGGTAGTAGAAGGTGTTGGAGCTGATTTCACAGCGCTTTACCAGAGCGGACACGGTGATTTTATCGAAGGGCATCTCCTCCAGCATCTCCTGAAACGTCCGCAGAATCGCCTTCTTGGTGTGTATGGCCATACTCGTCTCGCTTTCAAAATTCTTGTTGCCTATTGTACCATATTTTGGGCCGTTTTCAAAAATAATTACAGCTTTTCACAATTTTTTCTCTTTTTCTTAAAAGAAACAGAACCCCCTTCCCCGAGGCCAAAAGAAGAGCGCAAAGGAACAAAAGCCCCAAATAAGCGGCGGCTCCCGCCAGCAAGGTTAGAGGCAGGGTCATTTTGTCTATGGGCAAAAGGCCGTACACATACCGTCCCGCCCAAAAGGAACGGAGCCAGTCAAAAACCAGGTAGGCCATGCAGAACAGCGGCGCCGTGAAGCACTGCTTCCAAGAGCCCTTTGCCGCCCCGCCCCACAGAATAAACCACAGCACCGCCCCCACGGGGTTTATAATGTGCAAAAATGCCATGCCGCCCCCAAGGCCAAAGGCCTTGTAGCCGCTAAGGGTGCACCCTACGGTAATCAGCACCACTACCAGCAAAGCCGTGATTACGGGAAACTGCATCCAAGGGGGCAGACTTCTTTTTTTGAAAATCCCCAAAAGACCGTCCCCTAAAAGCACCGCCGCCCCCGCCATGTTGGACAAAAAGGTCATCTCATACATGCGCTCGGTGCGGGGAAGATAGTGCTGTAAGACTGTGATCAAAAGCACCGCTCCCAAGAGAAGCTCCGCCCACAGGCCGATTTTTCCATATATTTTATCCCTCACAAAAAGCCTCCTTCCAAAGACAAGCCGCCCCGAAGGCCATGAACGGACTCTTCGGGGCGCAGGTGTTATATAGATTAGAAAGAATCTTCCCCATCCTTACAATTCCACGGCGGCGGAAGGTTCCTTCTCTATGTTCACCGCCTTAAGGGGGTGGCGCAAATAGTAAATCAACATAGCGGTGCAGCACACAATCCACCCGGCAGGATACCCGAAGGCAATGGGCATGACGGTGTTGGAGATGTAGTTGGCCGTGATGTACAGGTAAATCTGGCGGAAGACCACGTAGCTTCCCAGCATGATGTACATGGGCGCCTTGCTGTTGCCGCTGCCTCTCAATGCACCGGACATAACCTGATTTACGCACATGCAGGCATAGAAGGGGGTCAGCATGGTCAAGAAGGAGGCGCCGTAGGCAATGACTTCGGGCTTGGGGTTGAAGAAGCCCACCAGAGGCTCTGCAAAGATGACGGAGGGAGCCCCCAGCAGCACCGCCGTTCCAAAGGCCAGAATCAGACCCGTAAGCATACCCTGCCGCGCCCGCTTTTCCTGTCCCGCACCCAGATTCTGCCCCACAAAGGTGGTGGTGGCCAAACCTATGGACTTGGCCGGCAGTACCAGAAGCTGGTCAATCTTGTTGTAGGCCGTCCAGCCGGACATGACGTCCGCCTTAAAGTAGTTGATGTAGGACTGGACGAAGACGTTGGAGAAGGAGGTAACGGCCATCTGAATGGCGGCGGGCAGTCCCACCCGCAGAATCCGTCCCAGCACGTCTCCATGGATGGCCAGCTTTTTGAAGTGGAAGCGGACGCAGGACTTGGTGCGCATAAGGGCGATAAGCACCACGGCGGCGGAGACGAACTGGGCGATGATGGTAGCCCAGGCCACGCCGGCCACCCCCATGTTCAGCTCGATGACGAAGTAGAGATCCAGCACCGTATTCAGCACGGCGCACACCAGCAAAGCAAGGAAGGGCAGCAGGGAATTGCCTACGGCCTGCAGAATGCTGGAGCAGACGTTGTAGAGCATGAGTCCGAAGACGCCCCCAAAGTAAATGGTCAAATAGGTGGCCGCCTCAGGCACTACCTCCTCGGGGGTCTGCATAAAGGTGAGCATGTAGGGCGTCAGAATAAGCCCCAGCACGGTAATGACCACCCCCATGATGACGGTCAAAAGCAGGGCGGTGTGAACGGTCTTTTGCACCTGCTCCTTCTGCCCCGCCCCGAAGTACTGGGAGACGATGACCCCCGCTCCGTTGCTAAGACCCATGAAAAAGCCGATGAGCATGAACGTAATGGGCCCCACGGAGCCGACGGCGGAAAAGGCCTCGTTGCTGACGAAGTTCCCCACCACCCAGGTGTCCACCATGTTGTAAAGCTGTTGAAAGATGTTTCCCGCCAGCAACGGCAGCATGAAGCGGATCAAATGCCCGTACACGCTGCCCGTGGTCATGTCTATCTCTGTCTTTCCCTTGCGCTCTTTCAATTTTTCCTTCCGCATACCTCTATGCCCCCAATATATCTAATGCCTACAGTATACCACAAATTCCGCCCTTTGGGGGAGAGAAAAAACAAAAAGCGCCATGAAGGCGCAAAAAACTATTCTCCCAGTATTTCCCTCTGCTTCTTTTTGGGGAGAGCGCAAAAGACGGTTTCATAGGCCGTGTCCAGCATGGAGCGCAAAAGCGCTTCCGGCACCTGCCCCTGCGCCCGCACGGAGTTCCAGTGCTGCTTGTTGCAGTAGTACCCGGGAAGGATGTCCTCATACTGCTCTCTGAGAAAGGCCCCTTCCTCAGGAGGCAGCTTTATGGTGATGTAATAAAGCCGGTTTTCATTGTCCAAACACAAAGCGGCAAACATCTTTCCGCCCACCTTGTAGCGAAGCCAGTTCCAGTCTGCCTGCAAATCCTTCTCCACCCCTTTTTTATCCATGAGATATCCGTCTATCCAGCCATGCTCCATCTGCCGCCCCTCCGTTCTTTCCTGTACACGATTAGTATACCCCCCTCCCCCTTCATTTTCAATACTTTTTGTAAGGGCGCCATGCGGTTCGAGGGGCTTGTGCGGTTAAAAGCAAAAGTGAGTGCAAAAGCCTTTTAGACCCCGGCTCCCTTTGAATAACAGTCCGGTGAACTGTTATGGAGCCGGCTGGCGAAGCATTAGCGTAGCC
>CAYUHW010000093.1:0-6570 GCA_964444605.1 uncultured Christensenella sp.
CCTTCCGCTATCGCTTCAGTCACAATCCAGCTCCCCTTGTTCACCAAGGGGAGCCATGCGCTATAAGTCTTTCTCGTACTTAAAAGCTAAGGAAAAAAAGTTTCTTATTACAAAAGGCTCCCCTTATTGGGTAAGGGGAGCTGGATTGCGTAGCGTAAGCGAAGCAAGACTGAGGGGATAAGCAAATAAACGTGAACAAAAAAGCTCCCCGATTTCGGGGAGCATGAAGAGCGGTTCTCACTCCGTTATTTCTGCTTGTTTTTCCGCGTGGAGCGTCCCAGCAATATGCCGACAGCCAGCGCCGCGCTGCACACCACGGAGAGGGACAATCCGCCCTTCTCTTCAGGCACTGCCGCCTCTTTGGCCGGCACAGGGGTGCTTTCCTCCGTAGGCGCCGCCGTGGGAGCCGGTGTATCCGCAGGCTCGGGGGTAGGCACGGGGGTGGGCGTCGGCTCAGGGGTGGGGCTGGGGGTAGGGGGCACATAGTCCGACCTGTCCTCTGCAGGGATGTTCTCCATAAAGTCATCGCAGTTTACGTCTGCACCTACGGTAGAGAAGCCCAAACCGTACAGCCCGGGATCATACTGCTTCTTGCAAAGGCTGCTGTAGGCCGTGCTCTTCCCCGGTTCCCAAAGCTGATAGCCCTCCTTGGCCAAGTCAAAGCCCGTCTTCCCGTCAAAGGAAGCTAAGGGGCTGTCGATGTCAATGCGAATCCGGTTCTGGGAGTACAGGTGGAAGTAGAGCTTTTTTACCTGCCACGTCCCGTACTTTTCCGCAGACTCCGGGTACTGAGCCGGGTCTGCCGCCAAGGCTACAGCCTCCTGGGCGGCCTCGGCGGTGAGGATGTGGGCGCCGTGTTGGAACTCTCCGTTCTCAATGTCATGAGTCACCACCACCTCCGGCTTAAAGCGGCGAATCTGCTCCACCAGATGCCCCACCAGATTGTCATCGTACTCCGCCCACTTCTCCTTAATGCTCTCGTAGTTGTAGGTGTGGTAGTCGGGGTAGCCCAAGAACACCTTGTAGTGGGTCATGCCGTTCAGGTGGGAGCCGGGCAGGCTCTTTCTCTGGCGGCCGATGGTGTCGCAGGACACGTCCACAATCTGCACCTGCAGTCCCTTGTCCACATATACGGGGAGAATGCCGCCGAAGGAGAACACATCGTCCTTGCCGTGGCCCTCAATAAGCAGAATGTCTGCCTTCTCATAGGGGGGCAGCCAGGTGATGGCCTTGTTGGGCACCTGCTTTTCGTTATAGGCAAAGAGTTCGGACATGGAGCCCTGCCCCTCCGTCACGGTCATGCGGATGCCCCGGGTCTGCTCCTCGGGGAAGATGGTCAAAAAGCGAATCTCGTTCCCCCGCTCTTCAGACCAAATCACCTGTCCCTCTTCGTCCAGCTGTTCAATCAGCGCCTTTTGGGGGATATACAGCCACTCCCAGTACAGAGCGGCCACGGGCTTCTCCTCCGTCCACGTTACGGTAAAGCCCTGCCCCTCCGTCATGGTCACATAACTGCTGTAGGTGTTGTCCGTCAGAGAGCGCAAGTCCCCCTCCCCGCTGACATCTACGGTGCAGGTATCGTTACTATTGGAATCTGCCAACGCAAGCATGGGCACGGCCAGCAGCATCAGCCCCAGCAGAAGGGTAAACAGGCGTTTCATACACGACTCCTCTCAAAAATCATTACTTTTTGCTGTCCTTTATGTCCAGGAACATGGCCAGCCCAAAGCCCAGCACCAGGGTAAGAAGGCCGGTGAGTACGTTTACCGGGGTCAAAATGGCGGCGGTAAACTCAGACTTCAGGATGATGGGATAGGGAGAGGCCAGCATCAGCCCCATAATGGCGCAGTAGGTGGGCACGGGCTTGTGGCTCAAAAGCCACTTAATGCCTCTGGACACCGCCAGCAGTCCCAGCAGTACCCCGATGCCGAAGAACAGCAGGATAAACACATTGCTTCCGAAGCTATCCTGCACCCCCTTCCCCGCAATGAGGGAGAAAAGGCTGTTCTTCAGGGCGTCCACATGGCCGATAAGGCTGTGGTAATACCCCAGCACCAGCATGACCATGGAGCCGGAGATGCCCGGGACAATCATGGTCCCTGCGGCCACAAAGCCCAAGGCTACCCCCAGGGCCGCGCCTGTAAAGTTCACCGTCAATTCCTGGGCAGAGCCGGTCATGTGGGGCAAAAGAATCATCACCGCCACCATGAGGACAAAGCAGACGGCGCCGATAAAGGAGAACTTCTTCCCCTTCACCTTCTTAAAGAGCATGGGGAAGCTCCCCAGAATCATGCCGATGAAGGCCATGGCGGTCTGGAAGGGATAGTTGGCAAAGCACCACACCATGACCCCGGACAGCAGCAGCACCCCCAGGGCGATGCCGATGACATAGGGAATCATGAACACAATGGCTTTGCGGCGGACGGACTTGTCCTTGCTGGTGATGGAAATGGCCTGCTCGTAGATGCCCATGGTCAAAATCATAGAGCCGCCGCTGACCCCGGGGATCAGGATGGCCAAACCGATGAGCATGCCTTTAATGATTGCAATAATATACTTCATGCTCTGTATTGTACCCGCTTTTTCCCCCAAGGTCAACATGTTCCCCCAGATTTTACATGGGAAAGGGCCGCCGCCCCCTTCGGCATCCCGTTCAATACAGCGGGCAAGTCTGCATCAAATGCAAAAAAAGGGGGTTGACAGAAGGGGAAAGAGGGGGTATGCTGTAAGCACAAGCGCAGGGGCGCACAAGGCCGCAGGGTTTTGTGCTGAGAAGTACCCTTTGAACCTGTCTGGGTAATGCCAACGAAGGAAGCGGCGCATAGGGAGATTCTCTCGGCTGTCCTTTTTTGGCAGCCGAATTTATTTTTTGGAGGATCTCATGAAGCAAAACATCCGTTCCCTTGTCTACGGCGCCGCCGCCATGGCCGCCGCCTTTGTCCTCTCCTACATCAAGCTCTTCTCCATGCCCGCAGGGGGCAGCGTGACCCTGTGCTCCATGCTGCCGCTGCTTCTGTACGCCCACATGTTCGGGTGGAAGAAGGGGCTTTTGTGCGGCCTTGCCTACGGCCTGCTTCAGTTTATCCAAAAGCCGGAAATTTACCACTGGGCCCAGATTCTCTTGGACTACCCCCTGGCCTTCACCTGCCTGGGGCTGGCGGGCTGCACCAAAAACCTGCAGATCGGCTCCGTGCTGGGGGTCTTCGGCCGCTTCGTGTGCCACACCGTCTCCGGCGCCGTCTTCTTCGGGGATTTCTCCTCTCTCTCCGGCTGGTGGGCTTCCGCCGTATACAACGGAGGATACCTGCTCATGGAGCTGGTGCTGTGCCTGATTCTCTCCTTCCCCCTGCTGGCCATGATAAAAAAGCTCCCCGGCTCTAAGGGCATAGCATAATCCCCCTCCCTTTACCCCTGAGGCAGAATGTCCTTTACGATTTTCTCCCGTCCGAAGATTGCGGCGGCCTCCATAAGCCGCCCCTCGTCCAGGGTGCCCAGCACGCGCCCCCTTCCGTCCACCACCCACAGCAGGGTATATTCTCCCTGCCTGAGGAGCTTTATTGCCTCCCCAATCTTCTGCCCTTCCCCCACGGCCGCCTGATGCACATCCAGCGTGCGTCCCGCTTTCAGCACATGATGGCGGCGATGTAAATCCAGCAAGCGGCTTTCCGGCAAAGCGACCAGCTCCCGCCCTGCACCGAGAAACAGGAAGAAGGCAAAGAGCAGCAAGCTCCCGTTCCCCTGCCCCAGTATAAGCCCCCAAAGGCCCAGTGCCAGCAGTCCCACGCCTAAGGCAATGCCGCTCCATGCCCCCAGGCGCACCGCCCCGGTCTCCCCCAGCCGTTTTTTCAGCAAGCAGACCAGGCACCGTCCCCCGTCCAGGGGATACCCGGGGAGCAGGTTGATGAGGCTCAGCCCCAGATTGCATTGGAAAAAGGGTCTGAGCAGCCCTTCCCCTTGGGGGAACAACCGCTCTGCAAGCAGGGTCATGCCCGCCGCCGCCGTGCCGCACAGAGGCCCCGCCAAGGCGATGAGCAGTTCTTCCTCCCAAGAGCCTCCCGCTTCCATGCGCACACAGGCGCCGAAGGGGTACAGCTCCATGGCCTCCACCCGAGCCCCCAGCCCACGGGCGGTTAAAGCGTGGGCCCACTCATGCAGAAGCAGGGCCGCCCCCGCTCCCGGCAGTTCTAAGGGCGCCCCCCACAACAGCCATAGCAACAGCCCGATCACCGCCGTCCAATGAAAGCGCAGTTCTATGCCTCCAAGGGTACACAGCCTTTTCAAGATTTTTCTCCGTCCATGTCCGTCTGCACATAGTCCCGAGGGTCAAGGGGCTCCCCTCTGTCCGTAACGGCCAGGTACAAAGTCTGCCCCGGAGACACCGTGCCCAGCCGCTGACCGGCGGCCACGGTCTCTTTGGCCTGCACCTCCAGGGTGTCAAAGCCGTAATACACCGTCTCCCTGTCCCCGTCCAGAGAGATGCGGGCGTACAGCCCCAGATCGGCGTCCTCCCCCGTCATGAGCACCGTGCCGCCGCAACAGCACCTGACCTCCTTGGTCAAGGCCTGAAAGCCCAGCAGTCCCTCTTCCTGCATAAGGCGCACCTGCCCGCACAGCACGGGAGTCTGCCACTTTTCCCCCAGCACCATTTTCAGGCTCTCCCCCGTCTGCCCGTCCACATAGTGAAGAGCCCCCAAGGCTTCCTCCTGATTTTCGGGAGGCTCCTCCGTCTTTTCCCCCAGCCCCGTCAGTTCCACCGTCAGCGCCAAGGCCATGACCAGCAGGCATAGGCTCATTTTCATCTTCATGGACAGCCCCCCTTGGGGCTTTTTCTCCTCCCGCTCCCGCAGGGCAAAGGGCTTGCAGGGGCCTTTCTCCTGCCAGGGCTCCACAATATGCATTTTGGAAAAGTTCATGCTTCCTCCTCATCCCGTTGATTTATACAAAATACGCTTTTGCTTTTGTTTTCATGCGGGAAAGTTGGGGGCGGGAGTCGGAACGGCTCCGCCTCAACCTCTTTTCTCTTCTCTCTTCTCTCTTCTCTCAACAAAGCACAAAAAGAGCCCCAAAACGGGGCTCTTTTCCTATACATATGCGGTTTTGCCTTACCTCAGCTCTTGGGCACGGGAGGCGGGGTGGCGTTGACAAAGGGAATGGCGGTGTCCACATCCTCAATCTTCCAGTTGTCCGTATACGGCACATCCTGAAGCAGAAGGCTGGTGGGCCAGTAATCCGGCACGGGCGCCAGATTCAACTGCTCCCGAATGGCCTTGGTCTCAAGGTCGCTCTTGCTCCCCTTGCGAATCTCAATCTTGGTGCCGGGGGCCAGATTGTACCAAATCCACCGTGCATCAGGCACGGGCAGACGGATACAGCCGTGGCTGGCCTTTTTGCCCAGATTGTTGTACTCCTTCACAATAAGGGTGGAGAAGTCCTTCTTGGTATACAGAATGGAATGGAAATAGGTTCTGGATATAATCAGCGTCCAGTACTGGGCGGTGTAATCCCCGCCTGCAAAGGTGCCGAAGCGAATGCGGCACTCCTTCAGGGGGAATACGCCCTTGCGGGTGGCGCCTCCCACCCTTTCACTGCCCGTGGTGCAGAGCATATAGCGGACAGGCACGGTATACTCCCCGTTTTCGTCCTGAGAATAGACCATGACCACCTGCCAATATTCGTCTACGATGACATAGTAGGTGGAGGGATCCGGGTAGCCCTTGGGCCAAAGGGCCTCGCCCCCCTCAGATTCATAGAAGGTGTCCTCCAGACCGCCGATGAGCTCCTCAAAGGTCATGTTCACCGTAGGCGCATAGTAGGAAAAGGGGATGGCCGTAGGTGCCGGGGTAGGCGTAGGCTCGGGGGTAGGCGTAGGCTCAGGGGTGGGCTTGGGCGTGGCCGTAGGCTCGGGGGTGACGGCGGATACGCTGACCTCTGCGGCTACAGGGGTAGCCGGTGCAGGGGTGAAGGTGGGTACCTCCGTAGGCGCCTCCGTGGGCACGGGAGCACTGCTCTCCGGGGTACAGCCCCATATGCCGCTTAAGGTCAAAAGAGCCAGCAGCAGGGCCAAGAATTTCTTTTGCAAAATCGCAGGTTCCTTTTCGTCAATAATCGATGTCATTGTATCATATTCCCCCTGTACACTCAAGGGGGCATATGCGGACAAATTGCAAATTCTTCATGAATACACTCCCGTCCCGTGAGACATACTGACCCCATGGACAAGAAAAAGAAACACGCACGCTTTGCCGATCCCTACGGCATAGACTACTCCCCCACGACCGCCGCCGTCTCCTCCACGGAGACCACAGGGCTTATGGCCGCCCCGCCAAAGAGCAGGGAGGAATACGAAAGCCTTCTGGACAACGCTCCTACGGAAACGCCCCGAGAGGAGACCCCGCCCCTGTAATGCGGCCAAAGGAGCCTGGGTTTGCACCCCATGGCTCCCTTTACACAAGAGAGCCGGAGACTATAAAGACTCTTACATTCGCTTTTGCTTTTCGCCATGCAAGTAGCTTATCAGTGCATGGCTCCCCTTATTGTGTAAGGGGAGCTGGATTGCGTAGCATAAGCGGA
>CAYUHW010000094.1:0-6569 GCA_964444605.1 uncultured Christensenella sp.
GGCTTGGGCTATCGGGATAGCCCAAGCCCGTTCTGCCGCCAACTTCAATGAAGGAGGTAAACCGGGAGAACATTACGTTAATCTCGCTCTGATACAGGTTCCAAATGTTCAGTTCCGTATTCATTCCCTCATTGGGAGTGGATACTTGCAAGCAGGAGAGCTTGTCCTCCCAGAACTTTGCCAAACGGCTAAAGTCTTCATCCACCTTTTCGGGCGTATATTTTTCCCGCATCTCTCTGCCGGCATCCAAGTTTCCTTCGCCCAGCAGATAGATTAGCCGCGCCTCTTCTCCCGGCTGCAAGGTAATGGTTTTCTTTAGGCACCCGCAATGGTTGCCTCCCTTTTCAAAGGAACCCAAGCATGTTCCGCTTTCCACCACGGCAGGATTGCGTTCCGTGCGATAAGAACCGATAAAAGTATCCCTTAGACAGTCAAAGCCGTCGGGACGGAAGTTGGAAGTAAAGAACTGATAACCGTCTTCTTCGTAATATAAATCATGCTCAATGATGCCGTCCTCATAGCGGCTTCCGGCGGCATACAGACTCATCTGAAAGTTTCGATTGTCCATGTCTATATGATGGAAGCTGAATTCCAAATAGGAAAACACAGACAGCTTTCTGGGCTCGGCAGAATCGTTGCGCAGTTTTACATCCCAAATCTCCACAGGATCGTTCATGGCAACAAACAGCGTCTGTTCGGCAGAAATATGGCTGTAGTCACAAAGATATTTGCAATAGCTCAAGCCATGCCTGCAGCGGTAATGCTCCTTCGGCTTCCCCACAGGTTGCCAGGAAACGCTCCAGAAATCCCCCGATTCCTCGTCCCGAAGGTATACGTAATGTCCGGGGCCGTCCATAGGAACCCCGTTAGGCCGAAACCGAGTAATGCGATGGTATTCGGGAGATTTGTACAGAAGATACCCTCCTGCGGTGTGGTTGAACACGCCGTACATATCCGTCAGCCCAATATAATTGGTCCAAGACACCGGCACGTCCACCCGGTCAATTACATACTCCCGATGCTCATTGTCAAAATATCCGTAACGCATGACATACTCCTCCCAGTTTGGTCATTTTATGACAGGTTCAGTATACCGAAAAAACATCGGTGAACGGTAGAGCAATCCTTGCAGAATCTTGTCTGTCATTGCCGAATTTTCATGGCGCTTTTATGACGAAAAAGGAGTTCTGCGGTAATATTGTACTGCTTTTAAGCCTTCTTTTCAAGCCGTCTCTTTCATTCGTGGTCAAAAAATATAGGGAGGCCGAAAAATCGGTCTCCCTTTCACAATGCATATATCGCTCGTTGTTAAGTTAGCTGGTTCTTTGAGAAATCCCCTTGATGGCGCACACAGCCCAATCCGTTTGCTGCCGTGTGATAACCGTATCGCAATAGGGACAGCGGGCACTGGCATTAACATCCAAAGGTGCGCCGCAAGAGGGGCAAATAGTTTTCTGCGCTTCCTCCGTATCCTTTTGGGTCATCTGCCCGGAAGCTCTGGATACATCCCATTCATAGGTCATGAACTTCTCCCGGGTCTTGTTCCCGGAAACAAGCCGTCCCGTGCTGTCTTCCAAGGTGTAATCCACAATGCGGGCCTGAAGCTCCACATAGATATGGTCTTCTCCGCCGGACTGCCTGAACCCTCTGGGAGTAACGGACAATACGGCAATACGCTCCACATAGTTGGTCTGCCCCTTGGTTTTATACGCATGAATCTGCCGCTCCATTTGCGTAAACAGCCCGTCCGTAAAGTAGGGACGCAGGGGTTCTATCTCCTTATCCGTCCAACCGTTCTGCATCTTTACATACAGATTGGATAGCTTTTCGGAAAAAGCCTGCAAATCAAAGTTTGCATCCAGAGTAGTATATTCGTTCATAGGCCGCAAGCCCGTGGTGAAAGTACCGCCGGCATTAACGGGACGTGCGTGTGCGCCGCCTTTATTATTCTTACCCTTCATCACAAAAATAATAATCAGTGCGATTACAAGAAAGGTTATAAACCAGGAGCCGCCGCCCCCGCCGCTGTTGCTACCGTAGGAGGACGTGCCGCCGTAATAGTAATAGTCGTCATCGTCATCCCAGTCGGAACCACCCCAATCGGATCCGCCCCAGTCTCCGCCGTAATCGCTGTCTCCGGAGAAATCCCCGAAGTCCGCACGGGTCGGCACGGCCGCCAAGCATACCGCCAGCAAACATATTGCCAAGAATACAGAAATTGTCTTCCTCATATTGCTCTCCTGATTCTCTGAAGAATGCGCATTTATATAGAACACAGTGTATCACATCACTCCTTTTTTGTCCATGTCCCCTCCTCTTTTTTCCACGGATTCCCGCCCCGTTGACAAGAAGGAAAGACTTGTATATAATTTGTTATAATACTTTAAATGCACGGAGTCGCTATGGTTTTCTCCTCCATGACATTTTTATGTCTTTTCCTCCCCCTCGTTTTTTTCCTGCACACCGTGGCTAAAAGCACACGGCTGCGCAATATCATACTGCTGGCCTTCTCCCTTCTCTTTTATGCTTGGGGTGAGCCCATATGGATTGCAGCCATGCTGTTTGCCACCGCAGTAAACTATCTGTGTGCGCTCTTTATTCACAGGCAAAAGGATGCAAAAAAAAGAAAGCTTGCACTGGCGGCCGGTCTTGTAATCAGTCTCAGCTTCCTGTTTTACTTCAAGTACGCCGCATTCCTTATTAACTCGATAGCCGGGCTTTTTTCTCTGCCCTTTTCGATTACAGCGCCTAAAATGCCCATCGGCATCAGCTTTTTTACCTTCCAGATTATCACCTATACAGTGGATGTTTACCGCGGAGATGCCCCGTTGCAAAAAAATCCCCTGGATCTGCTCCTGTATGTCTGCCTGTTTCCCCAGTTGATTGCCGGCCCTATTGTCCGTTACGGGGATGTTGCGGCGCAAATCGATACTCGAAAGATTACGGCTTCGGGCGTAGGAAACGGCTTTTTCCGCTTCACTCTCGGCCTGGGGAAAAAAGTCATTTTGGCGAATCTGTGCGGCGAAGCGTTAAACGGTCTGCCTGCAACGGCTGACATGACTATGGCTTCCGCTTGGCTTTCTGCTCTGCTCTTCTCCCTCCAGCTCTACTTTGACTTTGCCGGATATTCCGACATGGCCATAGGTATGGGGCGTATGTTCGGCTTTACCTTTTTGGAAAACTTTGATGCTCCTTACTGCTCCCGCAGTATCAGCGAGTACTGGCGCCGGTGGCATATATCCCTGGGCAGTTTTTTCAGAGAGTATGTCTACATTCCCTTGGGCGGCAATCGAGTCAGCCGCGGCCGTTGGGTTTTCAACATGCTGGTAGTTTGGATTCTCACCGGATTTTGGCACGGAGCAAGCTGGAATTATCTGCTTTGGGGGCTGTATTACGGTATACTAATCCTTCTGGAGCGTACCGTTTTTAAGACGCTGGCCGAATCTCTTCCCCGAGTGCTGCAGCACATTCTTACCTTGGTTCTGGTGATTGTCGGCGTTGTTATGTTTCATAACGAAGACTTTGCCCAGATGGGGCAGCAGTTGGAAGCCATGTTCCTTCCCTGGATGCGGGGGCTTACCGACCCTCAGGCCGTTTATGTATGGAAAGACAACCTTATACTGATTCTGGTTAGCTGTATCTGCTGTCTGCCCTTGCGCAAAAAGGCGGAAGCTTTCTGGAAGAAGCGGCGTTCCCACGGTAAAAGAACGGCTCTTCGCCCCTATTTGAAAGCCGCCGTTTCCGTTTCTCTGCTTGTGCTTTCTCTTCTGTTTCTGGTTGGGCAAAGCTACAATCCATTTCTGTATTTTAGATTTTAAGGAGGACTTCGCATTATGGCAAAGAAGAAACGGAAAAAGCCGGGGAAAAAGCTGCTGTACATTCTTTGCGGCATCAGTTTGTTTCTGCTGAGCGTTTGCGGTGTCTATGAGCTCCTTCTTCCCAAACAGGAAAACGAAGTGGATGCGTTTGAGAACCGAATACTGGCGGAAAAGCCCGTTTTTTCATTGGCAAGCTATTTTGACGGCACCTATGCAGAGAATCTGGAGAATTACCTGTTGGATCACTTTCCTCTTCGTCAGGGAGGAATTTCCTTTGCTCAGTCTCTGCGTCAAACCCTAAGCCTTGCTTCCTGGGAGGATTATGCCCGCATTGCCGATGCCACGGAAGATATCACCATGCAGAACGGAGAAGAAAGCGAGCTTTTTGATCCTGAGATGCTCCCCTCCATAGCCCCTACCGCCGTTCCCACGCAGACGCCGAGCCCGACACAAGCTCCCGAAGCAGAGCCGGCATCCTCTGAGTCCCCTTCCCCCGCCCCCGCCACGGCTACCCCTCGTCCCCATAAGCCGGAAGCAAACGAAGATGACTATCCCAGGGATTTGGGCATGTATACCAAAAGCGATGGCAAGGAACGTGTGGTGAAGCGCTTTGCCCGCAGCGATGTAAAAAAGGTATGCGTCCTCTTTGACCGCTACGCATCTCTTCTACCGGACGACGGAAATCTTGTGCTTACCTTTGTTCCCCACAGCAATGCGGCTACCCGACTTTTGGCGCAGGACAATCCGGAGGCCATGTATTCCGATCTGGAAACTTTCATTGAAGCCGTGACCTGCGATAAAGTATACGGAGTGTCAACTATGGATACCCTCAGTCCTCTGCTGTTGGAAGGAAAAAGCGTATTCTTCCGCTCCGATATGCATTGGACGCCTGAGGGTGCCTACTATGTGTATGCAAAGATGGTTGAAAAAGCCGGTAAGATTGCCACACCTTTGGAAGCTTTCCAAGTGGAAAAGGAGTATCCCTTCCTAGGCACCATATACCGGGATAACCCCACCAAGCAAATGAAGGACAATCCAGATACGCTGGAGTTGTTTACGCCTCCCAACCAAGTGCGCATGGTGCGAGTCACAAAAGACGGAGAAACGGAACTGCCTTTACTGGATATGAATGCCAACCCACGCGATCGATATACCGTCTATCTGGGCGGCCCCGGCGGCCCGTGGACCATATTGTATTCCGATGCGCCTACGGAGGAAAACTGTCTGGTTATTACGGATTCCTACGGCCTCTGCTTTGTGCCTTTGCTTACAGGCCAGTACAAACAGGTGCATTACTACGATGCCCGCTACTATAAGCAAAGCGACTTGGGAAAAAGCGTCTCCGAAATGATTGCCGAATACGGCATCAAAGACATTTATCTGGTGCTGGGCGTTGCCCATACCTTTGAAGACACCTACTTTGCCTACTGTTCCCGCCATCTATAATCCTGCGCATAAGAAAAAGCCGCCGAATATTCGGCGGCTTTTTATGTTGTCAATGGGTTAAAACAGCCCGATAATCGTTCCGTCTTCCAGCAAGTCGATTTTCTCCGCAGCCGGTACTTTGGGAAGACCCGGCATCGTCATAATGTCGCCGGTCAGGGCAACGATAAAGCCGGCTCCTGCAGAAACCTTTAGATTGCGCACGGTAACGGTAAAGCCTTCCGGCGCTCCGAGAAGGGAAGCATTGTCGGAAAAAGAGTACTGGGTCTTAGCCATGCAAACAGGAAGCGCACCAAAGCCCAGTTCCGTAAGCTCCTTTGCCTGTTTTTTGGCCGAAGGCGCAAGCTGAATATCCGCCGCTCCGTAGACCTTTTGGGCAATGGTACGAATCTTGTTTTCAATGGTATCCTCAAGATTATAAGCAAAGCGGAAATCATTGGGCATTTCACACAGACGCACTGCCTCCTTGGCAAGTTCCCTGCCCCCTTCTCCCCCTTTTGCCCAGACCTCAGACAATACAACCCGCACATCCAGTGCCTTGCAGGCTTCCTCCAAAAGCTGCAATTCCGCCTCTGTATCTTGAGGGAACCGATTGATGGCCACTGCGCAGGGAAGGCCAAAGACTTCCTTGATGTTTTTCACATGCCGCAGAAGATTTGGAAGGCCCTTTTGCAAGGCGTTTAGATTCTCTTCTCCCAATTCTTTCTTGTCTGCGCCCCCGTGAAGTTTCAATGCCCGCACCGTAGCCACCAGAATGACTGCATCCGGCGTTAGACCGCCCATGCGGCACTTAATATCAAAGAATTTTTCCGCACCCAAGTCAGCACCGAAACCTGCTTCCGTTACTGCATATTCGCCTAACTGCAGGGCAAGGCGGGTAGCAATCAGGCTGTTGCAGCCGTGGGCGATGTTTGCAAAAGGCCCGCCATGAATCAGTGCAGGCGTATGCTCCAATGTCTGTACCAGATTGGGCTTTATGGCATCCTTTAAAAGAGCCGCCATAGCGCCAGTGGCCTTTAAATCCTCCGCTGTAACGGGTTTTCCTTCATAGGTATAGGCCACCACCATAGCCCCCAGACGCTTTTTCAAATCCGCAATGTCCTGGGCCAAGCACAAAACCGCCATGACTTCGCTGGCCACGGTAATATCAAAGCCGTCTTCTCTGGGTGTGCCGTTTACTTTACCGCCAAGACCGTCCACGATAAACCGAAGCTGGCGGTCGTTCATGTCCACGGCACGTTTCCATGTGATACGACGGGAATCGATGCCCAGCTTGTTGCCCTGCTGAATATGGTTATCCACCATGGC
>CAYUHW010000095.1:0-6538 GCA_964444605.1 uncultured Christensenella sp.
GCGCCTACGGTCACCGTCCAAAACAGATACTGCCGGCAGTACAAATCTGTGCCCTCATTGGCGCCGATGAGGGGCAAAACGGCATCCCGCAGAAGATACAGGAGGAGGCCGTACACCAGGGCAACGCCCCCTGCCGTCCAAATACAGAAGGCGGAGACCTTTTTGGCCTTTTCCCGATCCCTTGCTCCCAGGGCGCGGGAAATGAGGCTGGCGCCGCCTACGCCGAAGAGGTTGGCCATGCCCGTCAGGAAAATGAACAGCCCCATGGACAAGGAAGCGGCGGCCACCTGGTTGTGATCCCCAATCTGGCCGATGAAAAAGGTGTCCGCCATATTGTACACCACGGTGATCAACTGGCTGATGACCGTAGGCAGTACGAGGGAAAATACGGCCTGAGGGACAGGCTTTCGTTCAAACAGCTCCTTGTTATCGTTCATGTTCGCTTCCTCCTTCTCTGATGGCGTGTATGTTTTCCAGGGCTTTTTGCAGTAAACGGTCAAATTCCTGCTGCTCCTGAGGGGTCATGCCCCGCAAAAGAATTTCCTGGGTGCGGGCGGCGGACTCGCGCAGTTCCTCCTCCAGCTCCAGCCCCTTTTGAGTGGGGCGGATGAGGCTCTTCCTTGCATCCCGGGGGGCGGCGGAGCGGACAATCAGCTCCTTATCCTCCAGCCGCCGTATGATTCCCGCCACCGTGGACTGGGACAAATGCAGGGCGGCCATTACGTCGGCGGCGGTCAGCCCTTGGGCGTGGTGCCGCAGGATATAGCGGACGGCCTCGCTTTGGGCGGCAGTCAGCCCCGCAAGCCGAAGGCGGCAGTTTCTGAGCCAAGAGATGGCGTTGCCAAGCTGCCTTGCCTTGGAGGCGGTTTGAAACCGAGAATCCTGTACCATGGGTCTCCTTTCCCTTTGCCCGGATAAAAATCGCAGGCGATGTATCGCATACGATGCATTCTACTGCAGGGAGGGGGAAAATGCAACCGCTTTTTAAAAAACGTTTGTCAATAGGTGCGCCGTATTTGGAAGACGGCATAAAAAAGTTGTTATTTTTCCTTTTGAGTGGTATACTGTACAAAAAGGAGGTACACAAACATGAAAATGATTACAGCCATTGTCAACAAGGACGACGGAGCGGATGTCTGCCGTGCCTTGACGGAAGCAGGCTTCATGTTCACCAAAATCTCCACCACCGGCGGCTTTCTTCGGGCGGGCAACATAACCCTGCTCATCGGTACGGAGGACGACAAGGTGGAAACCGCCATGCAGCTCATTCGGGAGCATTGCGCCCGCCGCAGAGCCAAGGTGCCTGCCGCCATTTACAATGAGTACAGTTTGTACAACGCCTTCTATACCGCCGAGGTGGAGGTGGGGGGCGCCACCGTGTTCATCACCAACGTGGAGCGGTTTGAAAAGCTGTAAAAAGGGTATACGGAAAAGACAAAAGCAGGGACTTCCCTGCTTTTTGCGTAAAAAAGAAACGGCCACCGAATGCTGCTTCGGCGGCGGTTCCAAAGGAAGATACTATAAAGAGAAATAGTCGGGATATTTTTCCAGCAGTTCCGGCAAAACACTGCGGTAGCCGCTGGTGAGATGCTCGTACAAAAACTCGTCCATGTTCTTGTCCGAGCGGGTCATGATGGCGTTGAAAAGAGCGTTGTGCTCCTCATAGGCCGGCCACAAAAGCTGGGTGCCCAAATGCACCTGCAAACGGCGCACCCGATCCTGATGGGTGACGATGCGCATGACCGCCGTCCAGGTCCAGGGCTTTTCCGCCGTGAGGTACAAAAGGTGGTGGAACTGGTTATCTAAATCCATGTAGGTATCCAGCGCCCCTGCATTAAGGGCGGCCTTCTGCTTCCCCAGGTTTTCATACAGGCGGGAGAGGTCTTCCCCGCTGGCCTTTTTGATGGCTTCCTTGAGAATGGCCCGCTCCGTGTGAAAGCGGAGGAACACCCCCTCCTCTACGGCGTCCAAATCGATGCGGCTGACACAGCTGGAGCGCTGGGGGTACACCTCCACCAGCTTGCACTCCACCAGAGACACAATGGCTTCCCGAATGGGGGTGCGGCTGACCGACAGAGCCTCGCTGAGCTCCCCGTCCACCAGCACCATGCCCGGGGGGAAACGGAGCCCCATGATATTTTGATACAGCACCCGATAGGCATACTGGCGGGCGTTTTCCCCTGCTTCCTTGGGAGGGATAAGGGCATGCTCCATGGGACTCTCCTTTCTTTTTTGCGAGATTTTGAAAAAAGGGCGCAGATACGCCCTTCTTGCTTACATTTCGGCAGTGATATACTTCAGATGCCGTCCGATATGGCTGACCAGCGTCTGATAATATTCCTCCTCGTGGGCGGCCATGAAGTCATAGAAGGCCTCATGGAACCAGTCCTCCTGCAGAAGCAGACCGTAGGCAATGTGGATGGTCTGGCGGGAGGCGGGCAGGTGCAAATACTCGGGCAGGTAGGCATCGCTTTCCAGCTCGATGGGGGGGATCTCCTCCACCTTGGTGGAAACGTGGTAATACTTCTCCGCTTCGCTGCGCTTTTCGATGGCGAAGGCATGGGCTTTGCGGTACAGGGCGGGATCGTGCTCTGCCAGCACCTCCATGGCCACCAGCCAGTTGGTGCCTGCGGTCTTTACATGCACGTGTCCCTTGGTGACCCGGCCTACGGTGGAGAACACGGAGAACTTATCGGAACCGGAGTGGACGGAGAGCTTGTAGCCGAAGTGGTCGGCAATCTTCTGGTGGATGTCGAAGTCGCGGGCGAAGTCGCGGAGGACGCCGGCGTACTCAATGCCCTTTTCAAACTCACCGGAGAAGTGGGGCGCTACGCTGACGGGGCGCACGCCGGCCTTGTACAGGGTGTCGCACACCACAAAATGCTCGGCGGGAGTGGTGATGGTGCGGGTTTCGTCGATGGACAGCTCAAAGTCCACGGCGTAGGCCTTGATGCTCTCGATGTAGTTATAGCACTCCTCGGCATGACGGACGGCCTTATAGAATACCAGCACGATGCGGCGGAGCTCGGCGGCCTCCAGGGTGCCGATGATGGGAAGCTCTTTGCCCAGATAGGCATTCTCATAATAGGAACGGACATCCTCGGGGAGAGCGTCGTAGGCGGCTTTGACTTCCTCGTCGGACAGGGCGGCGGCGTGAATGTCGATATGCTCGGAGCAATCCAGCGTAATCATGGTGCAGCCGCTTTCCAGAGCGTACTTAATCTCCGCCTTGGTCTTCAGATGGTCGCCGTCGGCACCGTAGCCGCCCTTGTACCCTTCCTGGAACACGCCGAAGGCCGCGGCGGCGATGACGTCTTCAAAGGTGCGGTTGGTCAAGGTCAGCTCCCGAATGCTCTGCTGTGCCAGCACGGGGAACACGCCGCAGGCGGCATAGGCTTCCATGGTGCGCACATGGCCGGGGGTAGCCAGACCCAGACGGTCTCCAAGACCCATGGTCAGGGGGCGATCCTTGTGGCTTACGGGGCGGGTGTAGGGGAACAGGGTCATGAGAACCTTGGCGTTTTCGTTGGTCAGGCCGCAAAGGCGGATGCCGCCCACCTCTTCCCCTGCAAAGGCGGAAGATTTGTCTCCGGCTACAGCCAGAAGTTTTTCGTTCTCGTCCACCGTCTTTACGATGGCGCAGCAGGTGCCCTCTGCCTCACTGACGGAGCGGGGGTAAACATACAAAGTAGAATCTGCGTTGAGTTGGTTCAAAAAAGCGTTCAGTTCCATAGCGGTACTCAAGTGCCTTCCTTTCCGGAGCTTTTATATGTACCAGTATACCATTCTCTGCGGATTTGTCAAACAAATATATCACCGATCTTCAGATTTTTTCCGATAGAAGCGGGATTTTTATTATTTTTTTCGACTGGTTGTTGCTTTTCTGATATACCAGTGCTATACTGACAATAGACCAAGGAAAGGAGATCCCTCTATGAAGCCCTTTATGGACCAAGATTTTCTCTTGGAGACCGGCGCAGCCAAGAAGCTCTTCCATGACTACGCCGAAAAGACCCCCATCATCGATTACCATTGTCATATCGATCCCAACCAGATTGCCGACGACACCCACACCGCCAACATCACCGAGCTGTGGCTGGGCGGACGCACTCCTGCCGGCGGCTACTTTGGGGATCACTACAAGTGGCGTCTCATGCGCTCTGCCGGGGTGCCGGAAAAGTACATCACCGGCGATGCAGACCCGGAAGAGAAGTTTGCCGCTTGGGCAGGGGCTCTGCGGGGCGCCGCAGGCAACCCCCTGTATCACTGGACCCACCTGGAGCTGCAGCGGTACTTTGGCATTACGGAGCCTCTGACCAAGGAGAATGCTTCCGCCGTATACCGTGCCTGCAACGAAAGATTGAGCCAAGAGGACATGTCCGTGCGGGGCATCATTAAGAAAAGCAACGTGAAGCTCATCTGCACCACCGACGATCCCGTGGACGATTTGCACGCCCACGAAAAGATTGCCGCCGACAAGAGCTGTGAGGTCACCGTGCTGCCCGCCTTCCGTCCCGACAAGGCCATGCGGGTGGACAAGCCCACCTTTGCTCCCTACATCAAAACCTTGGAGGAAGTGGTGGGGTATCCCATCGAGACCATGGACGAACTCCGTCAGGCACTCCTCTCCCGCATCGATTATTTCGAAGCCCGGGGCTGCAACGTCAGCGACCACGCTCTGGACAGCCTCTTCTGCGCTCATGCTTCCGAAGACGAGCTGGACATCATCCTCCAGAAGGGCAAGCAGGGTCTGCACATTTCCGAAAAGGAATATCAGGCCTTCCACACGGATCTGCTTCTTACCTGCGCCAAGGCCTATAAGAAAAAGAACTGGGTCATGCAGCTTCACTTCGGCTGCATTCGGGACAATTCCTCCCGCATGTACGGCCTCTTGGGCGCCGACACGGGCTATGACGCCATGAACGACGGCTTTACGGCCAAGGGACTGGCGGCCTTCCTGGATCTGCTCGAAAAGCAGGACGCCCTGCCCCGCACCATCCTCTATTCTTTGAACCCGGCAGACAACGGGGTCATCGGCACCGTCATGGGCGCCTTCCAGACCAACAGCGACATCCCCGGCCGCATCCAGCTGGGCAGTGCATGGTGGTTCAACGATCACAAGACCGGCATGGAGCTGCAGCTTCGGGATCTGATGAACCTGGGGTACATCGGCGGCTTTGTGGGTATGCTCACGGACAGCCGCAGCTTCTTGAGCTACACCCGCCACGAGTATTTCCGCCGCATCCTGTGCAACGTGCTGGGAAATCTGGTGGAGAACGGGGAGTATCCCTGGGACGAAAAGTATCTCGGGCAAATGGTGCGCAACATCAGCTACGAGAACGCCCGCCGCTACTTCCGCTTCGACCGCTTTATCGACTGAGCATCCAATCCGGCTTCGGCCTTTCGAAAAAATATTAGAATATAAGGAGTTCCCAATGAAACGTTATGCCATCGCAGTGCCCACCAGCATGGGCGTGCGCATCACCCCTGTCAACCGTCAGCCCGTGCATCTGAGCCATGAGTACTATCTGCAGGCCACCAGCGCCGAGACCAACGTGGCCAGCATTCCCGCCGCTCTGGGTCTGCCCTCTCTGGTGCTGACCACCTTCGTGGAAGGCTCCCCCATCGCCCAGTTCATTAAGAATGACCTGCGCAGCCGGGGCATGGACTATGAGGGCAAGGAAGTTCCGCAGGGAGATCCCTGGGGCTACCGCCATCAGTTCAACATCGCCGATTCCGGCTACGGCCTCCGGGGACCCCGGGTTCACAACGACCGGGCAGGAGAAGTAGGCCGCACCCTCAACGTAAAGGACTTTGATTTGGAGCGCATCTTCGGGGAAGAGGGCGTGGAAATCCTCCACCTCTCCGGCCTCATCGCCGCCCTGTCCCACGACACCGGCGTCTTCTGCGTGGAGCTGGCCCGTGCCGCCAAGAAGTACGGCACCCGCATCAGCTTCGACTTGAACTACCGTGCCTCCTTCTGGAAGGGCCGGGAGGAAGAGCTCTCCGCCATCTTCAAAGAGATTGCAGGCCTGGCGGACATCCTCATCGGCAATGAAGAAGACTTCCAGCTTTCTCTGGGCATTCAGGGACCGGAAGCCGGCGGCAAGGGCCTTTCCTCCAAGATCGAGGGCTTCAAGGGCATGATCCTGCGGGTCAAGGAAGAGTACCCCCAGGCCAAGCTCTTTGCCACCACCCTGCGTGAGGTGAAGAACGCCAACGAGCATCTCTGGGGCGCCATTCTCTATGAGGGCGGCGAATTCCATGTGGCCGAACCCCGTGAAATTCAGGTGCTGGACCGCATCGGCGGCGGCGACGGCTTTGTAGGCGGCCTTCTCTACGGCGTGCTCAAGGGCTGGAAGGCAGAGGACTGCCTCCACTTCGGCTGGGCCACGGGCGCTCTGGCCACCACTTCCCTCAACGACTACGCACAGCCTGCCGACGAGGATCAGGTGTGGGCAGTCTGGAGCGGCAACGCCCGAGTCAAGCGGTAAGAACCTATTTATAATAAGAAGAAATAGCGGGGAAGGGCAGCCTT
>CAYUHW010000096.1:0-6401 GCA_964444605.1 uncultured Christensenella sp.
AAATCGGCACGCTTCCATGGGCTTGTCCATGTCCACGGACCGATTCCCCGCATAATACTGCCGCAGAATTCTATGCCCGCAGGCCAAAATGACTTTGAGGAAGACGGTCGCCCCCGCCCCCATGCCGTCCACGGCTTTCAAGGCTTCGGGGCTGGCCTGAAACACCCCGGCCAAACTGCCGAAGGTGCGCAGCAGCCGATGAGCCAGAGGATTCACATCCACACGGGGCAGTGCATAGGTAAGCAATAATTCCAGCAATGCATGGTCTGCCATTCCCTCCGGGCCGCCCCGCAAAAAACTTTCCCGCAGCCGCTGCCGATGGCCTTTGTGAAGGTCTTTTTCATCAGGAGTTTTCATTTTTGCTTCTCCTCCGCATTTCGTTTTTCTTCATGCTAATATTCAAATCGTTCCCTGTCAAGGGGTGAGCAAACAAGCCTCATAATATATTTTCTGCAGGGAAAACCATGTACCTGTTCAATCCATTGGAAATAGCAGGTAAACGAAATACTCCCCCGGTGTTGACGGGGGAGCAGAATGGGTTGAGTTACTCGTCGTCTTCGTCCATGGCGATCTTCAGATCGATGGTCTCATTGCAGTTGGGGCAGATGAGGCCGTCGGAGCTGTCCAGCATGGCATCGTCGAAGTAAACGGTTTCGCCGCAGTTGGGGCAGACGACTTCGAAGAAATCATCTTCCTCTTCCATATCGTCGTCGTCTTCCTCGTAGTCTTCGCCGTAGAGAATCTCGTCATATTCGTCCATGGCATCGTAGACATCGTCCAAGCTCTCGTCGATCTCGGCGATAGCATCCTCATGATCGGAGATCTCCTCGGCGATTTCGTCCAGCGCATCGATGATTGCGGTGAACAGCTTCTTCAGCTTAACATCCTCCAGATCCAGTCCGTCCATCAGGCCGTCCAGATATGCGACTTTTTCAGAGATCTTGCTCATTTGATACCTCCATGTAGTGTTTTATAGAAAATAGACTGGGGATAGTATGGGTTATACACGCTCCATGTATTCACCGGTACGGGTGTCTACACGAATCTTGTCCCCTTCGTTGACGAACAGAGGCACGGCAATGTGGTAGCCGGTCTCCAGCACGGCGGGCTTGGTGGTACCGGTAGCGGTGTCGCCCTTGAAGCCGGGCTCAGTCTCGGTGACGGTCAGGGTCACGAAGTTGGCGGCGGCTACGGAGAAAGCCTGTCCCTTGAAGAAGCGGACGGTAACGGTGTCGTTGTCCTTGATAAAGTCGATGGCGTCCTCTACATGCTCCTTGTCCAGAGGAATCATGTCGTAGGTCTCGGAATCCATGAAGTAGTACAAATCGCCGTCGTTGTAGGAGTAGGTCATCTCCTTGGTCTCAATCTTGGCTTCGGGATACTTGTCCGTGGGGCTGAAGGTGCGCTCCAGCACGGCGCCGGTCATAGCATTCTTCAAACGGGTGCGCACGAAAGCAGCGCCTTTGCCGGGCTTAACATGCTGGAAGTCCACTACGGACCACACGCCGCCCTCATATTCAAAGGTCATGCCCTTACGAAAATCGCCTGCCATCAACATAATCAGTTTCCTCCGTTACTATGGTTTCTGTTTTCATTCACTGTTTTAAGGAAGGTTTCGGGACTGTTTTCCTCCGCCTTCACAATAATTCAAGTTATTATAGCATACAGAGCCTGCATCCACAAGGCTTTTTTTATGGAAAGACGCAAAAATGCCCTTTTTCTACAGCCTCAGCTTCTCTTTGAGGGCGGGAAGAGCTTCCTTCATGACCTTCCGCCCCGCCTGCACGGCTTCCGTGCCGTTGGTCGGCAGAAGCAGTCCCATCAAAGAAGCGTCCGGACGAATGATGATGTCCCCCTTGTCCTGCTGAGCCTCCGTCATGTGCGCCTGCATAATGGCAAAGGCACGCTTAAGAACGCTTACGGCCGTGGGATGCTCCTCCTCAAAGTTGTTTTTCTTAATGCCCAAGTCCACCGTAAGCACCACGTCCGCTCCCCGCTCCCTTAGGCATGAAACGGGCAGTTCCTCCAGTACGCCGCCGTCGGCATACCAGCGCCCCTCCACCTGTGCAGGGGTAAAGACCCCGGGCACGGCCATGCTGGCCCGCACGGCATCGCAAAGAAGACCGTGTTCAAAGACCTGCAAGGTGCCCTGCATCAAGTCCGTAGCCGTGCAGTAAAAGGGGATGCGGGTTTCTTCGAAGGTTAAATTGTGGGTGAAAATGCGCACCAGCTCCTTGACCTTGTCCCCGTTCAGCAGTCCGCCCTTCTGGGGAATGGTTACGTCCACCAGATCCTTGGCGGCCAAGGTTCCCATAAACCGCTCCAACAGATATAAATCCGTCCCCGCCGCATAGATGGAGCCGAAGACGGCGCCTGCACTGCAGCCCGATATCATGTCAGGTGCCAACCCGTTCTCCTCCAGCACCTGCAAAATGCCCACATGGGCAAGGCCTCTTGCCCCGCCGGATCCCAGCGCAAGGCCGATGCGCTTCCCGTTTACCATGCATATCCCTGCCTTTTCTTAATATAATGCCTCATGAAAAAACTTTTTCTATCGGTCACCGTTGTCCTGACACTGCTGTTCCTTCTGCACGCTCAGGCGGCCATAGAGGGCGTTCGGCAGGGACTGCTTTTGTGGGGCGGGCGGGTGCTTCCCGCTCTGTTTCCCTGCTTCGTGTGCCTGCACTTACTCCTGTCTCTGGGCTTTTTGCAGGGGGATTCTCCCCTGCTTCTCCCTTTGGAAGGGCTCTTTGCCCTAACCGCCGGAGCGCCTACGGGGGCTAAGCTTCTGAAAGCCCGCTACGGAGACGGTTCCGCCGCCGCAGAGCTGTGTCCTGCTCTCAACGCCGTCAGCCCCGCCTTTTTGCTGGGGACGGTGGCCTTGGGGCAATACGGGGTCAAAAGCTGTTTCTACCCCCTGGCGCTGGGACAGTACACCGCCGTCCTCGTATGTTTGCTTCTGACCAAAAGGCCGAAGCCCCCCTGTCCCTCCGTACACACGCCGCCCCTGCCCTTTGGAGAAGCCTTTTCCCAAAGCATCGCTTCCGCCATGGAGAGCATGCTCCATATCGGGGGCTGTTTGCTCCTTTGCAGCGCCCTGAATCGGGTGCTGGGAGAAATGCTGTCTTTAAAAGGTCTGCCCGGCGCTTTGCTGGCGGGTCTTTTGGAAGTATCCGGAGGCTGTGCCGCTTTAAAGGACAGCGGTCTGCCTTTGCGCATGCAGCTAAGTCTGTGCGCCCTGTTTACGGGCTTCGGAGGGCTTTGCATCGGTTTACAGAGTCTGTGCTTTGTGTCCAAGAAACCATGGCTGTATCCATTAAAGAAGCTGGCCATGGGACTGCTGTCGGCACTGGTGTGCTACCTGAGCTTCCCTCTCTTTGTCCCCCAGACTCTCTCCGCCGTATTTTCCCCCGGCATCCTGCCGCATACGCAGCTTGCCGCACGGGCCTCCGCCATGGTGGCCCTGGGGCTGTCCATGGGCACCTCTCTGCTCTTTACCCTCGTATGCGCCTGCTGTTTTAAAAAGCGGCGGGCGTAGACGGCTCAGAAGGACACGGTGAGCAGCATCTTAAACCGCTCCTGCCCGTATACGGCGTGGGGGATGTCCTTGGGCATGATGATGCTCTCCCCTTGAGAAACAAGGTACTCCACCCCGTCCACGGTAAAGCGGCCGGTGCCCTCCATCACCTGAACCATGGCATCGCCGCCGGCGGCGTGGGTGCTGATTTCCTCTCCCTTTTCGAAGGAGAACAGGGTCATGCTCACCAGACGGTTTTGCACCAAGGTTTTGCTGACAATCTGCCCGTCCTGATAGGCTACCAAATCCTTCATATTTTGAACTTTAGATTTTTCAATATTTTTATACATACAGAATCCCTTCCGCAGTTTTGCTTATCATACCACGGAAGGGAGTATTTTTCAACCTGAAGCCGTTTTTCCTATTTATTCAAAGAGTTTGGCCGCTTCCTCCATATATCCGGAGATATACAGATGCTGGGGACAGACCCCTTCGCACCGACCGCAGCGGCGGCATTGAGAGGCTTTGCCGCTCTTGGAGGTGATGCGGGCGTACTGGCCTTTGGCACGCTCCAGAGAGCCGTAGCGTTTGTAGCCGTTGAGGACGGAGAGAATTCTGGGAATCTCGATGCCTTCGGGACAGCCGTTGATGCAGTAGCGGCAGGCGGTACAGCCAATCTGCCCGGCCTCGCAAATGGCTTTGCGTGCCTTTATCACCGTTTCCTGCTCCGCCTCCGTCAAGGGGGCAAGGGCGGCAAAGAGCCTTGTGTTCTCCTCCACCTGGCTTTCATCGGACATGCCGGAGAGAATCATCTTAACCTGAGGCAGGCTTCCCACAAAGCGGAAGGCCCAGCTTGCCAGAGACTGCGCCCCGTCCGCTTCCTTTAATACGGGGGCAAAGGCCCCCTGCTCGCTGGCCAGCAGTCCGCCCTTTACGGGCTCCATGACGATGACGGGCTTATTGTGCTTGACGCAGACCTCATAGCACTTTTTGGACTGGATGTTTTTATCCTCCCAGTCCGCATAGTTAATCTGAAGCTGAACGAACTCCGCTTCCGGATGGGCGGTAAGAATCTTATCCAGCACGGCGGCCGTATCGTGGAAGGAGAAGCCCAGATGGCGGATTTCCCCCGCCGCTTTTTTCTCCAGCAGATACTCCCAGACGCCCAGCTTTTCCGCCTTTTGGGCATACTCCTCGTCCAAGGCGTGGAGAAGGTACATATCAAAATACTCTGCACCCGTGCGCTCCTTCTGCAGGGCAAAGATTTCGGCGGCATGATTCTCCGTCTCTTCCTTTAAAAGGGAGACGGGCATTTTGTCCGCCAGGATAAAGCTCTCTCTTGGGTAGCGTGCCACCAGACAGTCTCGGACGGCCTCCTCCGACTGGCCGTTGTGATAAAAGTAGGCGGTGTCGAAATAGCGGTAGCCGTGGGCGAAATATTCGTCAAAGAGTTTGCAGACACGGGGCTTGTCCACATCTCCCGTTTCCGTCTGGGGCAGGCGCATGGTGCCGAAGCCGAGGTTTTTAACAGTATCTTTGAAAAAATCCATCTTATCCTCCCATGATCTTTTTTCTTAATTGTATCTTCTGATTTTTTCCCCGTCAAGGTGTTCAAATGAAGATTTTTGTGGTATCATATTTTAATTAATAAAAATAAGGATGGGTGCGTATGGTATATGTGTACATAGCGCTGAGCGCGCTGGTGCTTGTGTTTCTCTTCTTTTCCTACTACGTGTTCAAAGTGGGCTGTTCCCGCCGGGACAGAACGGAGCTCTTCCGCTACAGCTCCGTAGCCCCCTCTGCCCGCATCCTCTTTCGGGACAGGGTGGAGCTGGGCGTACGCTGGTATGAGGATCAGTATCGGGAAACTTTGACCATTACCAGCGACGACGGGTTAAAACTGCAGGCGGAGCTTCTCCCCTGCGAGCATCCCAAAGGGGTGGTGGTGGCCATGCACGGCTTCCGTTCCTGGCCGGCAAGAGAGTTCGGCCCCATGGCCAAGGTTCTCTACGAAAACGGCTACACCGTTCTCTATCCCTTTCAGCGGGCGCACCGAATCAGCGAAGGGAAGTACATTACCTTCGGCGTAAAGGAGCGGTACGACTGTCAGCAGTGGGCACAGGTGCTGGCACTGCGGTATCCGGATTTGCCTCTGTTTTTGTATGGACAGAGCATGGGCGGAGCTACGGTGCTCATGGCCTCCGGGCTGGAGCTGCCCAAGCAGACCCGAGGCATTATTGCCGACTGCGCTTACAATTCCCCTCGGGACATAATCCGCCATGCCATGCTGCACGCCTACAAGGTGCCCGCCTATCCCTTGATCTGGTTTATGGACATCTGGACAAGGCTGCTGGCGGGATACAGCCTGTACGGAGCCGATACCTTCTCGGCACTGGATAAAACAGACCTCCCCTGCCTCTTCATCCACGGCACGGCGGACGATTTGGTGCCCTACTATATGGGAGAAGCCAACTTTAAGCGCTGTCATACAAGCAAGGAGATGCTTACCGTCAAGGACGCCGGTCACTGCGCCGCCTGGTATGTAAATGAGGAAGGCTATCGGGAAAAACTCCTTGGTTTTCTTGAAACGTGGGGTGCATGATGCTTTTGCCTTGACAAATAGGCAAAATCGATTATAATCTGTATTTAGACGAAATAGTTTTACTTTAGAAAAGGAGATTACCATGATCAAAGCTACGATGGATAAACTCGTTTCCCTGTGCAAGAACCGCGGGTTCATTTTCCCGGGCAGCGAGATTTACGGCGGCCTTTCCAATACATGGGACTACGGCCCTCTGGGCGTGGAATTTAAAAACAATGTAAAGAAGGCCTGGTGGAAGAAGTTCGTTCAGGAAAGCCCCTACAACGTGGGCATGGACGCCGC
>CAYUHW010000097.1:0-6038 GCA_964444605.1 uncultured Christensenella sp.
TCATTTTAGCAATAGATCAATTCGTTTAATACAATTTCTTCTGCCGCATTTCTGGGGAAAAATATCTTGTGAAGATAGGGGAATTATGCTATACTTTTAACCAAATGAAACGGAGCGGCGTATGCGAATTTTAGGAATAGACCCGGGCTATGCCCTCATGGGTTACGGCCTTGTGGACAGAGACAGCCGGGGAAAATTTACGGTGGTGGATTACGGGGTAGTGGAGACTACTTCCGATGAGCCTTTGCCGGAACGGCTGGAACGGCTGTACAACGGCACGCGCCAGCTTATCGAACTGTATCAGCCGGAGTGCGCCGTGTTTGAAGAGCTGTTTTTCTACCGGAACACCACCACGGCCATTGCCGTGGGTGCCGGGCGTGGCGTTGCGCTGTTGGCGGCACAGCAGAAGGGACTGCCTCTTTATGAGTACACTCCCATGCAGATTAAACTATCGGTTACTGGGAACGGTCATGCGGACAAAACCCAGGTACAGCACATGGTGCGTCTGCTGTTGAATTTAAAGCAGACCCCAAAGCCTGACGATGCGGCCGATGCTTTGGCCGCCGCCATCTGCCACGGTTCCACCATGGGGCCTGCAGCAGAGGAATTCCGCATTCACTGAGTTTTATTTTGGGAGGATTGAGAATCCATGTATGCATACATTCGAGGGGTTGTAACGGAACTGACAAGCGATAAGGCCGTGGTGGAAGCCGGCGGTGTTGGATACGAGATGAACATCAGCGGCCTGACTTCCGGACGGCTTATACTGGGCGAGGAAGCAAAGCTCTACACCCATCTCCATTTGGGAGACGGTATTCAAGCTCTGTACGGGTTCTATGACACGGAGGAGCGGGACATGTTCCGCCAGCTAATCAGCATCTCGAGAGTGGGGCCAAAACTCTCCCTTTCCATTCTGTCTTTTTTAGCTCCCGGAGACATTGCCGCCGCCGTCATTACCGATACGCCCGCCGCTTTTGAGCGTGTGCCGGGCATGGGGAAGAAGACAGCCCAGCGTGTGATTTTGGAATTAAAAGAGCAGGTGAAAGCACAGAATATACCCGTAGCGGAAAGCAAAACAAGCGCTGGCTCCATAGCTGCCAACATGCAGGCAGAGGCTGTGGCTGCTTTAACTGCCTTGGGCTATGACGGATTGACTGCGTCCAGAGCCGTAACCGCCGTGGAAGAAGCAAAGAACGTGGAAGAACTCATTACCAAAGCTTTGCGCAAGCTCGCCAGATAAAGACTGCAAAGGAGCCCTATGAAAGAGGACGATCGCATCATCACTTCCTCCCTGCGTCTGGAGGACGAATCAACGGAATACAGTCTGCGGCCTAAATTCCTTGCCGAGTATATCGGACAGGAACAGGTTAAAGAGCATATGTCCATCTATATTGAAGCCGCCAAGAACAGGGGAGAGTCTTTGGATCACTCCCTTCTCTACGGCCCTCCCGGACTGGGAAAAACCACTCTGGCCGGCATCATTGCCAACGAGATGGGCGTAAACCTGAAGGTCACCAGCGGCCCTGCCATCAGCCATGCAGGGGATTTGGCGGCGATTCTAACCAATTTGGGTCCCGGAGACGTGCTGTTTATCGATGAAATCCATCGCTTGAACCCTGCGGTGGAAGAGGTGCTGTATCCCGCCATGGAGGATTATGCCCTGGATATCGTCATTGGAAAGGGCCCCGGCGCCAGAAGCATTCGGCTTGACTTGCCTAAGTTTACCCTCATCGGTGCCACCACCCGTTTGGGCATGCTCTCTTCGCCCTTGCGGGATCGCTTTGGCATTAAGGAGCAGCTTCAGCTATATAGCCCCGAATCTTTGATGGAAATTATCCTTCGCTCCGCCGAGATTCTGCGTATCGGCATCGACGAGGAAGGGGCGCTGGAAATTGCCTCCCGCTCTCGGGGCACGCCCCGTATTGCCAACCGTCTTTTAAGGCGGGTGCGGGACTATGCCCAGGTCAAGGGCTCCGGAACAGTGGACTGTGCTACGGCGCAAAAGGCACTGTCCATGCTGGCCATAGATGAGCTGGGGCTGGATGCCGTAGACAGAAGAATGCTGACGGCTATGATAGAAATATTCAAGGGCGGCCCCGTAGGCTTGGAGACCATTGCCGCATATACGGGAGAGGATGCCGGCACCGTAGAGGACGTATATGAACCTTACCTGTTGAAGCTGGGTTTTTTGGCCCGCACAAACAGGGGACGGGTAGTGCTTCCTGCCGCCTACAGTCATCTTGACTATCCGGTACCCGTTCAAGCCGCTTTCGGCACTCAGAGCAAGGGGGAGGAGTAACCATGTTTGGAAAGAAGAAAATAATCGAAGAACAAAACCGAGTAATCGCTTCCCTGAAGGAACGGGTGGAAGCACTGGAAAAGGAAAACGCAGAGCAAAAGGCGAAGATTGCAGAGTATCAGTCCATGGAGACTGCCATTTCCAGAGCCATGACCGATGCTTCTGCGGCCGCCGACAGAATTAAAGAGGATGCCAGAAAGGAGTCGGATGAACTCCATGAATCTGCGCAAAAAAGTTTTCTGGCCTCTCAAAAGCAGGGGGAAGCCCTGGTGGCGGATGCTCACCGCAATGCTCGGGATATTATAAAGGCCGCCGAGGATAAAAGCAGGGAAACCAACCGGGAAACAGATGCCGCTGTGACTGCTTATTTGCGTCTGTTGGGGGAATTTAACGAGTCCGTAAAGGAACAGGTGAAAACCGCCAATGAGAATGCTAAAAAATATGCCGAGCTTTATGAGCTTTTGTCTCAGGACATGCCTTCTCTTTTAAAGCAGATTCCCGCTTTAAAAGAAAAAGCGGCGATTCCTTCTTCCACACCGTCCTATACGCTGGAGGCGGAAACGGAGGAGGATTTGCCATTGGTGAAGGTCAGCGATTTGGTAGACGAAGGGGAGCAGTCCATCACAACCGACGAAATACTCGAAAAAATCCCTGTAACGGAATAAGGAGACTGTATGAATAAAAAGCCCGTATCCTTCTGGATTTATCTCGGAATCGTACTTATTGTCACGGTATTGCTGACGGCTTTAACCGCTCTTTCCTTGCATAAAATCGACGCCTCGCAAATTGCGGCCGCAGTGAGCAGAGAGATAGCCTCCCGCCTTACCTATGCGGCACAGCAGAATGTAAATCTGGGCGCTATGGGCGTGTATCTGGCGGCGTGCTTGCTGGATCTTCCCTTTGGCTTGCTGACGGTTGCTTTGGGAACTTTGATTGGCGGGTTGATTCACGGCAGTTTTGCGTACCTGATTCCCTCCGTTTTAAATGCCCTTGGGATTTTCCTGCTGGCCCGCATGAGAGGCGTAGACAAAGAACGCAGTTGGAAGAGTTCGCTGTTCGTCGTGCTTCTGTGCGCAGGATGGACGGTGCTGGTGTACTTTTTGTATGATTTAATCTTCCTGCACATGGGGTATACCTTTGCTTGCGTGGACTTTGTAAGTCACCTGGGCGAAGGCTTGCTGTGCGCAGGGGCGGGCTTGCTCATGATTCGAATCAGGCAGACAAGGATGATAGAGAAGGGGGACACCTTCGTATCCGTGGCCAAGTATGAGCAGAGCGAATCGTCTCAGACTTCCCAAGACTCTGCAGCCCGTGAGGAATCGGTATGAAACTGACCGTATTGGGGAAGTATGGCCCCTATCCGCAGGCCGGGGGCTGCTGCTCCGCCTATCTCCTTGAGACAAAAGACACTGCTGTAGCAGTTGAATTCGGTTGCGGCGCATTAAGCCGTTTGCTGAAAGTATGCCCCATACACAAACTGGACGCCGTGCTTGTGTCCCACTGCCACTATGACCATTGCGGAGACGTCCCCATTTTAGGCTATGCCATTGAGCAGGGGCAGGGGAGAGGGAAACTGCCGCTGTATGCTCCAACGGAATTTTTAGGGGCATCGCAAACAGCATTTGCATTTAAAATGCTTGCTGAAGGCGACAAATTCCGCATTGGTTCTTTACAAATCGGCGTTTTTGGTGTACAACATAGCATGAAGGGATTTGGTATGTTCTTCCGTGACGAGTCGGGAAGAGCCCTGTGCTATACCGGCGACACCCGCTATTTCGATGCATTGCCTTTAATGTGCCGGGGAGCGGATGTCCTTTTGGCGGATGTATGTTTCGTGGATGAACCTGCAAACGGAGTTAAGTTTCATCTTACTGCCTCTGAAGCGGGCATGCTGGCGCAAAGAAGCGGCTGCAAAAAATTGCTGTGCACCCACATATGGGGCGGCGGCTGTGACGAGCAGGAGCTTCTGGAGAAAACCGGTATAGACAATGCCTGCGTTGTGCAGGAAGGATGTACCTACGAAATTTAGTTTGTACCCTGAATCAAGGCTACTATTATATATCAGGAGGAATTGATAATGGCTAAAAAAACAATCGAAGATATCCAGGTGAACGGCAAAAAAGTTCTCTGCCGAGTAGACTTTAACGTGCCTCTTACCGAGGATGGGAAAGTTTCCGACGATAAGCGTATCGTGGCGGCTCTGCCCACCGTAAAGTATCTTCTCTCTCACAACGCAAAGGTAGTTCTCTGCTCCCATCTCGGTCGTCCCAAGGGGAAGGTGGATATGAAGTATTCCCTGAAGCCCGTTGCAGAGCGCCTTGGTGAGTTGCTTCCCGGTGTTCGGGTGCAGTTTGCTTCCGATACCGTTGGCGACAGCGCCCGTGCCTGCATTGCAGACATGAAGGACGGAGAAATCGTATTGCTGGAGAACACCCGCTTCCAGAAGGAAGAGGAAGCCAACGATGCCGAATTCGCCAAAAAGCTGGCTGAACTGGCCGACATCTTTGTGTCCGATGCTTTCGGCACCGTACACCGCGCCCACGCTTCCACTGCAGGCGTTGCAGACTATATCCCTGCCGTAGCGGGCTACCTCATCGGTAAAGAGCTGGGCATCATGGGTGAGGCTCTGGAGAACCCCGTACGTCCCTTCGTGGCCATTCTGGGCGGCGCAAAGGTTGCCGACAAGATCGGCGTTATCAAGAACCTGTTGGCAAAGTGCGATTCTTTGATTATCGGCGGCGGCATGGCCTACACCTTCTTCAAGGCTATGGGCTATGAAATCGGTGATTCTCTGCTGGATGCCAACAGCATCGAGCTGGCTAAGGAGCTCATGGCGGAAGCCAAAGAGCGGGGCGTTCAGCTTCTGCTCCCCGTGGATACCGTGGTAGCTGACAAGTTTGATGCCAATGCCGAATATAAGACCGTTCCCGCCAGCGCCATTCCTGCCGGCTGGATGGGCATGGATATCGGCGAGCAGACTCGTGAAAAGTATGCCGAAGTTATCAAAAATGCCAAGACCGTTATCTGGAACGGCCCCATGGGCGTATTTGAGTTCCCCAACTTTGCTAAGGGCACTGCTGCCATTGCAGAAGCCTGCGCACAGTGCGACGGCACTACCATCATCGGCGGCGGCGATTCCGCTTCTGCCGTAAAGAAGCTGGGCTATGCCTCCAAGATGACCCACATTTCCACCGGCGGCGGTGCTTCTCTGGAGTTTTTGGAGGGCAAAGTTCTTCCCGGTGTGGCCGTTTTGAACGATAAATAAGATATACCATCTTTGTCCCGCTTTCGGCTTTTGGCCGAGAGCGGGCAGTATGCATTTTAAAGCAAGGAGAAAGATTATGAGAAAGCCTATTATTGCCGGAAACTGGAAAATGAATATGACCCCCGACGAAGCACGGGAACTGGTTACCGCTCTGATTCCTTTGGTAAAGGATGCCGCTTGCGACGTGGTCGTGTGCCCTCCCTATGTGGATTTGCCTGCTGTCGGCGAGCTGGTAAAGGGAACCAACATTCATCTGGGCTGCCAGAATATCCATTGGGAAGAGAAGGGTGCTTACACCGGCGAGATTTCTCCCAAGATGCTGCTGGCTCTGGGCGTTGAGTATGCCATCATCGGCCACAGCGAGCGCCGTACTTACTTTGGCGAAACTGACGAAGGCGTAAACAAGCGCACCAAGGCCGCTTTGGCTCACGGCATTACCCCCATCGTCTGCGTAGGAGAAACCCTGGAGCAGAG
>CAYUHW010000097.1:6048-6348 GCA_964444605.1 uncultured Christensenella sp.
CCGAAAGCTGGGTTTCCGGTCAGACCGTGGCCGCTTTCAAAGGCATCTCTGCAGAAGATGCCGTAAAGGTTGTCATCGCTTATGAGCCCATCTGGGCCATCGGTACCGGCAAAACCGCTACCAAGGAAGACGCCAACGCCACCATCGCCGTCATTCGCAATGCCATCGCCGGCGTATACGGTCAGGAAACAGCCGACCAGGTTCGCATTCAGTACGGCGGCTCCATGAATCCCAAGAATGCCCATGATTTGATGAGCATGCCCGAGATTGACGGCGGTCTCATCGGCGGTGCCTCCCTTA
>CAYUHW010000098.1:0-6326 GCA_964444605.1 uncultured Christensenella sp.
GGTGTTGACGAAGATCTTGCTGGCACGGTAGGCCTTGGTGATCTCCCGGCGCTTCTCGGCAGGCAGCACCTTTTCCCACTGGGGCAGGTTGAACAGCCAGTCGGCCTTGGCTTCGTGCATGTTGTAGTAGAGCTTCTCAAAGTCAAAGTCCAAGGTGACTTCGCTCTCTTCCGTCAGGCTCTCCAGATCCTTTTCGCCGCCGGCAAAGCTGGTGTTGGCTCCGTCCAGATATCCCAGGAAAGTTCTGGGCTCCATGTCAAAGCCGTCCGCCAAATCGGCTACGGTGCCGGTGTAGGGCAGTTCGTAGTCCTCCAGCACTCTCTTGTATACTTCCGTCTCCTGATCAAAATACCCCTGCCAGAACTGCTGGAAGTCGGCATCGTTCTGCTTGCTTTCGCACAGCGCTTTCCAATCGGCATACAGACTCATTGTGTTTTCTCCTTTACTTCGTGCAAAAAGCGCACGGCTCTCTGCTTGTAATCTTCTTGTTTGGTGGTTGTTTTTGTCAATGGGCACCGCAGGCTATTTTAAGATATATTTCCCGCAAATGCAAGCATTTTTTGCCACGGTTTCGGCCACATGGCCGTTCCAGAGCAAATAGGCTCCTTCTCCCGTATCGTCATAGTATTTGCGGCGGTAGCCCTCCTTCTCAAAGTCCAGAGAATAATAGAGGCTCTGGGCCACGGTGTTGGTCTCCCGCACCTCCAAGGTCATGCGGGCCGCCCCCATTTTTTCCGCTTCCGCCATCATGGCTACAAAGAGCATCCGCCCGTAGCCCTTCCCCCGAAAGTCGGGATGCACGGCGATGTTGGTCATGTGGCTCTCGTCAAAAAGCACCCACATGCCTCCGTAGGCCACCACCAGCCCATCCTCTTCCAGGAGCATATACCGAGCCACGTCGTTCTTCAGCTCCCCCTGCAAAGAGTGCTTGCTCCACGGGGTGCGGAAGCTCTTGACCTCAATCTCATACACCCGGTCGATATCCCCCTTGCGCATGGGGCGCACGGTGATTTCCGCCATACTATGCCTTCTTCCTGTTCCGCTCCGCCTGAGACGGCCGCAAATACAAGGGTCTTGCCTCCGTCCCCACGGGGGTCTCGTCCAGTCTGAGCGCGCCGATGGCAGCCACGTCCGCCGCCCGAGGTATGGCGGGCACAAAGTCCGTCCCCTCCGGGTAGCCGCTGCCGACTCTGATGGCTTCCTCAGGCACGGCCTGTAAAAACTCTTCCGTTACGCAGGGGCAGGGAGGTATCAGCTCCTTCCCCTCCTCGTCATACAAAGCCCCGTAGCCGTTGCCGTTGCGGGCATCGATGAGGGCGCACACGGGCTTGCCCTCATGGAGATGGGGATAGGCTAAGGCCTCCAAGGCGTTGACGGAGATGACGGGAATCCCCAGGGCATAGGCCATGGCGTTGGCATGGCAGACCCCGATGCGCACCCCCGTAAAGGAGCCGGGCCCCACGTCTACGCACAGCCCTTCCAGTTCATTGAGCTCTGCATGCTCTACCTGCATAAAGTCCGCCACCGCCGGCATGACCGTCTCCTCGTGGCGCCGGTCGCTGTTGATGATTTTCTCATGCACCGCGCCCTTTCGATACAGGGCCACGGAGGCCTGGGCATCCGTTGTTTCCAGAGCCAGCAGAACCTTTTCCACGCCGTTTATATTTTCCATACTATGTTTTCGTACCTTTCTCCACGGGCCACCACATACATGGATCTTGCTTCCGCACTGAAAAAGCGGAAGTGCAGTTCCAGCCGCTCCTTGGGCAGTGCCTCCTCCACAAGGTTGGCCCACTCCACCAGCACAAAGGCGTTCTTTTCCCGCAGACAGTCCTCATAGCCCACATCGTACAGTTCCTCCGCACTGCCCAGACGGTATGCATCGATATGGTACAGGGGCGGCGTGGTGTTGTAAGCCTGCAGGATGGTATAGGTGGGGCTCTGGGTGTTCTTCACCTTCAAAGCCTCCAGCATGCCCCGGGCAAAGGTGGATTTTCCCGAGCCCATGTCCCCGTACATGGCGATAAAGCCCCCTTCGGGCAGCAGCAGACGGGTCAGTCTGCGGCCAACCCGCAGGCACTTGGCCTCGTCCCACAGCAGAAGTCCTCTCTCATTTCCAGGCATTAGAACAACTTGACCTCCTGTATTTCGTCCGCAAAATCTCCGAAGCGATCCTCCCGAATGGCCTGTCTGGCCTCCTCCATCAGCCGCACGGAGAAGCGGATGTTGTGCATGGTAATCAGCGTCCCGGCCAAAATCTCCTCCGCCTTAATCAGATGGCGGATATAGGCTCTGGAGAAGTGGCGGCAGGCGTAGCAGTCGCACCCCTCCTCAATGGGACCGAAGTCATGGGCATAGGTATTGTTCCGCAGCATAACCCGTCCCTTGCGGGTGAGGGCCAGCCCGTTTCGGGCGGCGCGGGTCTGCAGTACGCAGTCGAACATGTCCACGCCCCTGCGAATGCCCTCCAGCAGGCAGTCGGGACTGCCTACGCCCATAAGGTAGCGGGGCTTATCCTCCGGCATGTAGGGACGAATCTCGTCCAGCATGCGGTACATAATATCCTTGGGTTCTCCTACGGACAAACCGCCGATGCCGTAGCCGGGGAAGTCCATGGACGCCAGGGTCTTGGCGCTCTCAATGCGCAAGTCCTCATAGATGCATCCCTGCACAATGCCGAACAGAGCCTGATCCTCCCGGGTATGGGCCTCCCTGCACCGTTCCGCCCAGCGGTGGGTGCGGTTCATGGCGCCTACGGCATAGCGGTGATCTGCCGAAGCCGGAGCGCACTCGTCAAAGCACATGGCAATGTCTGCCCCCAAAGCCTGCTCCACTTCCATAACGCTTTCGGGGGTGAAGAAGTGACGGCTGCCGTCCACGTGGGAGCGGAAGAGGACGCCGTCCTCCTTAATATCCTTCTTTTTTGCCAGAGAGAAGACCTGAAAGCCGCCGCTGTCCGTCAAAATAGGCTTATTCCACTGCATGAACTTGTGCAGTCCCCCTGCTTCCTTCACCAGCTCGTGGCCGGGGCGCAGGTACAGGTGGTAGGTGTTGGACAAAAGGATGGACGCTCCCGTCTCCTCCACGTCCCGAGGGGTCATGGCCTTTACCGTGGCCTGGGTGCCAACGGGCATGTATACGGGGGTCTGAATGTCCCCATGGGGGGTGTGAAGACAGCCCAGTCTGGCGCCGGTCTGCTTGTCCACATGCTCTACTTCAAAGGAAAAATATTTTGTCTTCATATTATATAGGCTCTCCTGTCAGGCTTTTGGATGGGCGCTCTGTATGCTCTGCCGCTCCGAGGCCGTCATGTCCCCAAAGAAGCAGGCGTCTCCGAAGGAGAAGAAACGGTACCGCTCCTTCACGGCGTGTTCATACACCTTAAGCACCTCTTCCCTTGTGCAGAAGGCGGACACCAGCATAAGCAGGGTGCTTTCCGGCAGATGGAAGTTGGTAATCAGGGCGTCCACGGCCTTATAGCGGTAGCCGGGGGTGATATAGATGCTGGTAAAGCCCGTCCCGGGGTGGACGAGGCCGTCCTCCGTGGCTACGCTCTCCAAGGTGCGCACACTGGTGGTGCCCACGCACACAATGCGGCCTCCCGCCTTGCGCCGCTCGTTGATCAAATTGGCGGCTTCCTCCGTGACCTGATAGAATTCGGAGTGCATCTTGTGATCCTCGATATTCTCCTCCCCCACCGGGCGGAAGGTGCCAAGGCCAACGTGGAGCAGTACATCCGCTACCGCCGTGCCCTGCTCCTGAATCTCTTTAAGCAGTGCTTCCGTAAAGTGAAGTCCGGCCGTAGGGGCGGCGGCGCTGCCCCGCTCATGGGCGTATACGGTCTGATACCTTTCGGCATCGGCAGAGCGCTCCGTTATATAGGGGGGCAAGGGCATTTCCCCCGCCTCGTCCAAGATCTCCTCAAAGATGCCGTCGTACAATAGGCGGACAATCTTCCCCCCCTCCATGGGGGCATCGCCCAGAATCTCGGCGGAAAGTCTGGGGGTGATGACATACACATGCCCTGCCTTGGCCCGCTTGGCCGGACGGCACAGGCACTCCCAGGTGTCCCCCTCCAGCCGCCTTAGAAGCAGAAGCTCCATGCGGCCTCCCGTTTCCTCCCGCAAGCCCATTAAGCGGGCGGGGATGACCCGGGTGGTGTTGCGCACCAGCACGTCCTCCGGGCGCAGGCACTTGCGTATGTCCGTAAAGACCCCGTCCAGCATCTGCTTGGATTGCCGGTCATACATGAGCAGGCGGGAGCCGCTGCGCTCCGCCGCCGGGGTCTGTGCAATGAGCTCCTTGGGCAGCTCATAGAAAAAATCACTGGTTTTCACTGTCTTATCCCTTCGCCGCCATACCCGGCGGCCCTGTAGTGGGGAGCCTATGCCCCTTTTTAACTTTTATAGTATACCCGCTCCCCTAAAAAAAAGCAAGTTTTTCCCGTTCATTGGGAAAATTCCCCTGAATCTTTACAAATTGCCTCCACCGTGATAGGATATATCGAATAATGGGGGTGTGTGGGCCTGCAGCTCCGTCCCCGAAAACGCTATGAGGTAATATCCATGAAAGTAAAAGCCCTTCTTTTGAGCTTGCTGCTGCTTTTGTCCCTGCTGCCGGGCTGTGCATCCCAATCCGCTCCCGCCCCCACGGAGGCCCCCGCCCTCACTCCCGAGCCTACCGCCGCACCTACGGAAGCGCCCACCCCCGAGCCTACCGCCGAACCTGTTGTCTACACCGAAGCGGACTATATGGGCACCTGCACCGGGGGCGCATATGTAAACCATCCCTTCAACCTTATCTTCATCATCCCCGAAGGCTGGAGCACCGCTTCCAAAGAGGACGGCTTTAGGTTTTTAGACACCAAAGGCGACTCCATCATTCAGTTTTCCGTTATGGATGTAGGGCAATCCGTCAACGACGAGCTCATCAATGCCTTCATGGATTCCCTTTATGAAACATTTGAAGGGGATTACTTTGGGGAGGAAGTCTCCATTGAGACCAAGGAGACAATCACCCTGGAGCTTGGCGGATATGCTGTCCCCACGGTTTTCATGAACATTATCGCCGATGGACAGCCGGGCTTTGCCTGCGTGTCCATGCTGTACGCCGACACCCATATTCTCATGATGGTGTCCGCCATGCAGGGCGGGGAACTTTCGGATATGCTGGCTTACTTTACCACAGTCTCCGAAGACACCCTTTTGGCAGAGAACACCGAGCCCGTCCCTACGGAGAATGCCGAAGCCGTCTCTGCCGATGCCCCTCAGGGCGGGTATGAAAACGGGGTGTATGTGAACCCCTTCTTCGGCTTTTCTCTGACCCTGCCCGAAGGCTGGACCTTCTATGACGAGAGTACGCTGGCGGCTCTAAACAGTCTGGATGTTGGCGCCATGGCCGGAGAGAAGTGGGAAGAGCTAATCCGCAATTCCAACAGCCTGATCATCGGCGGTGCTTCCGATCTCGGCGGCTCCAACATGAATCTGAACCTGACCTTCACCCAAGGCGCCGGTGTTATCATAACCGATGAAGTTCTGCGCATCTCCCTGGACGCCTCCGTGGAGCCTTTGACCAACACCTTCCTCTCTATGGGCTATACCATCAACAGCGCCGAAGTGGGTACGGTGGAGTTTTTGGGCAAGACGGTGCCCTGCTTACGTTTGGACGCTGTGGATGAAAACGGTCTGCGCATCTTTGAGACCATCCTTTGCATGGCCGCAGGGGATTATTTGCTGAATCTGACCTTTTTCAACCCCAACAGCACGGCCGATTCCCTTTTGTCCATGGCAAATCCGCTGCACTGACCTTTGTCTTTTTGCCTCCGCCGAGAGTTTCTGCTTTCGGCGGATTTTTTTGTGGGGAAAAGGGGGCGAGGGGCGGAGCTGCCGCAGGCAGCCCTTTGGCGCCCGGGGCGCCAAAGGGAACGGCGGAGCCGTTCCCGCCCCTCGCCCCCTCCGCCCTCCTCCCTGCCATTTCTTAACATTCTTTTTACTTTGGTGCGGTTGTGAACGGCCAAAAGAAATGCTATCATATATCATGCGTCGGTGTTTCGATGCCGATGCTTTAGTCAAACTCTTTTTTATTAAGGGGGACCCCATGGGAAAATATTTTGGTACCGACGGCTTCCGTGGGGAAGCCAATCGGGATTTAACCGTTGAACACGCCTTTAAAATCGGCCGCTTCATCGGCTGGTATTACGGCCAACAGCATCCTGCCCGTGTGATTATCGGCAAGGACACCCGCCGCTCCAGCTACATGTTTGAACAGGCCCTGGTGGCCGGGCTGACGGCTTCCGGAGCGGACGCCTACATGCTCCACGTCACCAC
>CAYUHW010000099.1:0-6265 GCA_964444605.1 uncultured Christensenella sp.
TGGCTTCTGTAATATATGCCCATCGAGGCGCCTCCGGATATGCGCCGGAAAACACACTGGAGGCCTTTCGCTTAGCTATGGATATGGGGGCGGACGGTTTTGAGCTGGATGTGCATTTGAGCCGTGACGGCGAGCTTATCGTCATGCACGATGAAACCGTTGACCGCACCACCAACGGAACAGGACGGATTATGGATATGACCGTTTCCGAGCTGAAAGCGCTGGATGCCTGCAACGGCATGGAGAAGTATAAGGGGGTAAAGGTTCCCACCTTGGCGGAGGTTTTCTCCCTGATTCAGGGCACCAAGCTCCTGATTAACTGCGAATTGAAGACGGACAATATCCAGTATCCCGGCATCGAAGAAAAGTGTTTGAAGCTGGCTGAAAAGATGGGCGTGGAGAACCGGCTTCTTTATTCCTCCTTTAACCACTACAGCCTCATGAAGCTGAAAGCCCTGAATCCCAACGCTCCCACAGGCGCACTGTACAGCAACGCCATCTATCAGCCGTGGGACTATGTAAGACCTCTTGGCATTGAGAACATCCATCCTCACTGGGGGAATCTTTATCTGCCCGGTCTCATCGAAGGCTGTTTAAATGCAGGGGTGGGCATCAATCCTTGGACAGTAAACGAAGAAACCGTTATGAAGCTGTGCATCCGTCACGGCATCGGCATTATAACCAATTACCCCGATAAGGCATTGGCCTTAAGGGCGAAAAACGAAGAATAAGGCAAGAAAGCGGCAAGGAGCATCGGAAAAACAAATGGGAATTGTCCAAAAATGATTTTTCCTCTTGCCCCTTGTCTGTAAATGTGGTATACTGCTTTTGCTGTGGGAGCAGATGGGTGCTGGTGTGCCCCCTGGTCTTCAAAACCAGTGAGAGCGGTGAAGAGCCGTTTAGGTGGGTTCGATCCCCACATGTTCCCGCCATTAATCCCCGAATTTGGGGATTTTTTTATTTTTTCTGTACACGCAAACGGACACATTTTTTTCCGAATACAGTATCTTTTCTTTTCCTTTGCGGCGTGGTATACTTTTTACATCAATATGGAGAGGTGTACCCTATGGAAAGTCCGTTTGTTCATCTGCATGTGCATACCCAGTACAGTTTGCTGGATGGTGCCAGCCGCATTAAGGAGCTTGTGCACAGAGCCAAGGAACTGGGGCAGCCTGCCATGGCCATTACGGATCACGGCGTCATGTACGGCGTCATTGAGTTTTACCGTGCCTGCATGGCGGAGGGAATCAAGCCCATTTTGGGCATGGAGACCTATGTGGCACCCAGAGGATATACGGTGAAAGGGGGCAGGGAGGACAGAGAATACGGCCATCTGGTGCTCCTTGCAAAAAATGAAAAAGGGTATGAGAACCTCATGTATCTGTCCAGTGAAGCCTTTATTCACGGATATTACTATAAGCCCCGCATAGATTATGACTTGCTGAGCCATCACTGCGAAGGGCTTATTTGCCTGTCGGCCTGTTTGGCAGGGGACATTCCTCAGGCTCTGCTTCATAATGAGGATGAGAAAGCCTACGCCATTGCCCGCCGATTAAAGGAAATGTTCGGTGAGGATTTTTATATCGAGCTCCAGAACCACGGACTGCGGGAGCAGCTCTATGTTCTGCCAAAGCTTAGAACCTTGGCAAAGGATCTTTCCATCAAAACCGTAGGCACCAATGACATTCATTATGTGTACAAGGAGGATGCCGAAGCCCAGGACGTGCTTTTGTGCATCCAGACGCAGCGGTTTGTAGACGAAGAAAACCGAATGAAAATGGAGGCGGAGGAGTTTTACTGCAAGTCCTATGAGCAAATGCTGGAGGCTTTGCCTCGGGACGAAGAAGCCCTCCGCAATACACTGGAGATTGCAGAAAAATGCAATGTCACCATTGAGTTCGGTAAACGCCGCCTACCCAAATTCACCAGCCCCGACGGCTCCGAAAACCGTGTGTTTCTCCGCCGCCTTTGCGAGGAAGGCATGGCCAGAAAGATGCCCGGAGCGGGACAGGAGGCGTGGGACAGACTCAATTATGAGCTGAGCGTCATAGAAAACATGGGCTTCGTGGACTACTATCTCATTGTATGGGATTTTATTCACTACGCCAAGTCTCATGGCATCATGACCGGCCCGGGAAGAGGCAGCGGCGCGGCTTCTTTGGCGGCCTACTGCATGGATATTACGGATGTAGACCCCTTAAAGTGGAAGCTGACCTTTGAACGCTTTTTGAATCCGGAACGGGTGAGCATGCCGGACTTTGACGTGGACTTCTGCTATGAGCGGCGGCAGGAGGTCATTGACTATGTGGGGCGTAAGTACGGAGACGGACATGTTTCTCAGATTATCACCTTCGGCACCATGGCGGCTCGGGCGGTCATTCGGGACGTAGGCCGTGTTTTGCGGGTGCCCTATGCGGATGTGGATAAGCTGGCCAAGCTGGTGCCCAACATGCTGAAGATCACTCTGAAGGACGCCCTGCATATGCAGCCGGAGCTGAAGAATCTATATGATACGGATGAAACCATGCGCAAGGTGCTGGATCTTTCCATGAAGCTGGAGGGCTTGCCTCGGCACAGCTCCACCCATGCGGCAGGTGTGGTCATCTCCGGCGTACCCCTTTGCGAGGTGGTGCCTTTGCAAGCCAATGACGGCGTGCTCATCACCCAGTTCCCCATGACCACGCTGGAAGAGCTTGGGCTGCTGAAGATGGACTTTCTGGGACTGCGTACCCTGACGGTCATTCGGGATGCCCTGCGCTTTATTGAACAGCAGGGGAAACCTGTGCCGGACTTTTCCAGAAACGATTTTACGGACAAAAACGTATACGACATGATTGCCAGAGGGGATACAGACGGCGTATTCCAGCTTGAATCTGCAGGCATGCGTCAGTTCCTCATGCAGTTGAAGCCTGACTGCTTTGAAGATATCATTGCAGGCATTGCCCTGTACCGTCCCGGCCCCATGGACAGCATTCCCAGGTACATAGAGGGAAAGCACAACCCTGCCTCCATTCATTATGAGCATCCTGCCTTGGAGCCCATTTTGTCCAATACCTATGGCTGTATGGTCTATCAGGAACAGGTGCAGGAGATTGTCCGAGCCTTGGGCGGGTATTCCCTTGGCCGTGCTGACCTTGTCCGCCGTGCCATGAGTAAAAAGAAGCCTGACGTTATGGCACGGGAGCGGGAGTACTTTATTCACGGCACGGATGGGGTGGAAGGTGCCATGAAGCGTGGCATTCCGGAAGCTACGGCCAACCGCATCTTCGATGCCATGATGGACTTTGCCTCCTACGCCTTCAACAAGGCTCATGCGGCTTGCTATGCGGTGCTCACCTACAGAACGGCCTACCTAAAGTGCTACTATCCTGTGGAATATCTGGCGGCCATTATCAACGGTTACATGGCTTCCTCCGACTCCGTAGCGGAATACATCTATGCGGCTCGCAAATTAGGCATCAAGGTACTGCCTCCGGATGTGAACCGTTCCTTCGTTAAGTTTTCTGTGGAAGGGAACGCCATCCGCTTTGGACTGGCGGCCGTTAAAAACGTAGGTGCGGCGGTCATGGAAAATACCGTGAGGGAGCGGCAGGAGCATGGCGCTTTTAGAGATTTCTTTGACTTCTGCGAGCGCACGGAAGGGGTCAACAAGCGGATGCTGGAGAACATGATTTATTCCGGCTGCTTTGACTCCATGGGCGCCAACCGAAGCCAACTGCATATGGTCTACGAACAGGCGCTGGATGCCGCACAAAAGCAGAGAAAAGTCCGTGAGACGGGGCAGATGAGCCTGTTTGATTTTGGCGAACCTGAAAGCACGCCCACGGCCTCCTCCCATATTAAGCTTCCTAATGTTAAGGAGATGGAGCATAAGCTGCTTTTGCAAAAGGAACGGGAGGCAACGGGGCTGTATCTTAGTGGGCATCCCTTGGATGATTACGGCGCTGTGCTGGACAGGCTTCCCAACAGAGTGCAGGATCTGGCGGAAGCGGACGGTCAGACGGGCCTGCAGGACAATGCTACCGTTACCGTTGGCGGCCTTCTCAGCCAGTGCAAGAGCCGCCCCACCAAGTCCGGAAACGGGATGATGGGCTATGGCGTGTTGGAAGGGGTGACGGGCTCCGTAGAGGTGGTTGTCTTCCCCAAAGTACTGCAAAATGCCAGAGCCTTCTTCCATGACGATGCCACTGTGCTGATTAAGGGACGGCTGAACATTCGGGAGGAGCGTGCCAACTCTTTGCTCATTGAGCAAATCTCTCCCTTGGAGCAAAGCGGAGTGGGGAAGAAGCTGTTCATCCGTATCCCGACCTTCGATCAGGCGGAACGGGTTCATAGCCTCCTTAAGCCTTATCCCGGTATGACGCCCGTAGTGCTGGTGGACAGCAAGCGCATTGCAAAGGAAGCGCCGTCAGACTGGAACGTTCAGCCTACGGAAGGCATGCTGGCGGAACTGTACAAAAAGCTGGGACAGCAAAACGTGATTTTAAAGTGAGTTTGGGTGATAAAATGAAAAAAGAACTGCCTGTAAAAAAGAATCAGGACATTGAACTGGACATAGAGGCCCTGACGGGGGAGGGAGCCGGCGTTGGGCGGCTGAACGGCTATGTCCTCTTGGTGCCCGGGGCTTTGCCGGGAGAAAAGGTGAAGGCCCATGTTTTGCGCACCACTTCCGGATATGCCGTAGGAAAACTTACGGAGGTTTTGACCCCTTCTCCTAACCGCATAGATCCTCTTTGCCCCTGCTATGCCTCCTGCGGCGGATGTGCCTTACAGCATCTTCAGTATACGGAACAGCTTAATGAAAAGCGGAGAACCGTTGAAGATGCATTGAGGCGCATCGGCGGGCTTACGAAGGTAGAAGTGCAGCCTGTTTTGGGTATGGACAATCCGTGGCAGTATCGGAATAAAGGCGCTTTTCCCTGCGGTGTGGACAAGGATGGGCAGCCTGTTTTCGGCTTCTTTGCCCCCAGAAGCCACCGGCTGGTTCCCGCAGAAAACTGCCCTATAGAACGCCCCGAAATCATGGCCTGCATACAAGCCATGGGCGCATGGGTCCGCAGGTTTCACGTTGCGCCCTACAACGAAGAGGACGGCTCCGGCATTCTCCGTCACGGTGTGGTGCGGGTAACCGGTGAGGGAAAGACCATGGCCGTAGTGGTGACTACGGGGGCTTTGCCGCATAAAAAAGAATTGCTGGAAGCCTTGTCCATGGCAGACAGCGTGTACCACAATGTTAACGGCAAGAATACCAACGTGATTTTCGGAGAGAAGATGACCCTGCTTAAGGGAGAACCCACCTTAACGGAAACCATATGCGGCCTAAAGTATCAGGTTGACCCCCGCTCCTTTTTGCAGGTGAACCCTGTGCAGACCCGTGTGCTGTATGAAACGGCCTTGCGCCTTTTGAACCCTCAGCCTCAGGAAACTATTGCCGACCTCTATTGCGGCATGGGCTCCATTTCCCTGCTTTTGGCCGGCCGTTGCCAAAGGGTAATCGGAATTGAAAATGTGCCCGCTGCCGTTCGTGATGCGGGAGAAAACGCTCGCCGCAACGGTATTTCCAATGCGGAATTTATCTGCGCCCCCGCAGAAGAGGCCCTGCCGAATCTCATGCAAAAGGGGTTGCATTTGGACGCCATCACCTTGGATCCCCCCAGAAAGGGGTGCGATGTGCGGGTGCTGGAAGCCATCCTTGCTTCCTCCGTCCGGCGGCTGGTCTATGTGTCCTGCGACCCCGCCACCCTTGCCCGGGATGTGAAGATTCTGTCTGAAGGCGGCTTTGTCCCCTCCTTCGTCCAGCCCGTGGACATGTTCCCCCAAACCGGACACGTTGAGACGGTTGTCTTGCTTAAAAGAGAAAAAAGATAATTAATGGGAGATTATTATGAACTGGATGATTTCAGCCAACGGAAAAATTTATGATCATGCAACAGCTTTTCAGAGATGGGGATTTATAGACTGGGCGCAGCGAGCAAACTATAAAGTTGGTGACATTGTATATATATATTGCACGAGACCAATTAAAAAAGTGATGTACAAAACCGTGGTTGAAATTGAGTCGATGAACAGCAAAGAAATTGTTGATGACTCGATGTATTGGCTGATTCAAGAAAAATACGAAAATTCATTAACTGGTCGATATGCACGCTTGAAACTTGTACAACAAGCAGATTCAGAAATGCTTTCGCTTGATAACTTGATGATGCATGGTTTAAAATCGTCGCCTCAGGGTCCAATTCGTATTGATGACGCACTGTCTCTGTAC
>CAYUHW010000100.1:0-6254 GCA_964444605.1 uncultured Christensenella sp.
GGTATGAGCAGACAATAAAAAAGCACTGGGTCTTGCCCTAAAGCAGAAACGGAGCGAAAGGGTATTGAAAGACGAATCGAGGAGTGATATGCTTATAACAAAGGGAAGAACCGCGGATTGAAGGCCGCTTTCCTTGAAAAAAACGGGAGGAAGGTACCTATGCTTCTCTGCAGCGTTTATGCTCCATGCAAGGCCGAATAAGGCGGGCAGCGTGGAGCGAAGATCGCCTTCGGCTTTGCTTTTTTGAGCATTTTAAAATAATCGCAAAGGAGTAAAGCCAACATGAATAATAGTATATCCGACATTAAGCAAATACGCAGCTACCTGTTGCTGTGGTTCACCCAACTGGTTTCAGGCCTTGGCAGTGCCATGACCGCCTATGCTTTGGTGATTTGGTCATACACCCAATCGGGCTTAGCCCTGCAGACGGCCCTGCTTATGGTCTGCTCCTATGCCCCCTATGTACTCTGCAGTGTTTTTGCGGGGGCGCTTAGCGACCGATGGAACAAGAAGACAACCATGCTGGTGTGCGACACACTGGCGGCCTGCAGCACCCTGATTGTATTGATTCTGCTGAAAAGCGGACATCTTAGAATCCTGCATCTGTATATCGTCAATGCCATATCGGGACTGATGAACACGGTGCAGCAGCCTGCCTCCGAAGTGGCAACCACGGCTCTGCTGCCCAAGGCGTTTTACCAGAAGGTAGGCGGATTGCGGTATCTTTCCAATTCCCTTAACTCTATTTTAACGCCCATTCTCACCACGGCCGTAATGGGAATTTGGGGCATCGATGCCGTCTTTACCATAGACCTTGTCAGCTTTGTGCTTGCGTTTTTTGTATTGCTTTTCTTTATTCCCATCCCCAAAATCGAGGCGGAACAGAAAAGGGAGAGCGTACTTAAAAGCACGGCAGAGGGGATTCGCTGGCTGAAGAAAAACAGGGGCATCCTGCACTTGATGCTCTTCCTTGCGGCCATCAATCTGGTGGCTTCCATGTATAATGCGGCCTTTCCCGCCATGGTGCTCTCCAAGGCATCGGAGACCGCCATGGGCGTGGTGAATACGGTCATCGGCATAACCATGCTAGCAGGAAGCCTTCTTGCTTCTGCCGTGAAGGCGCCCAAAAGCCGGGTCAAGGCCGTTTGGTACTGCTTGATGCTGAGTATGTGTACGGAAAACTTCTTCCTGGCCTTTGGCAAACATGTTTGGACATGGAGTTTGGGCGCCGTGCTGGGGTGGATTGCCATTCCTTTGATGAATGCCAATCTGGATGCGGTCAATCGCCTCCATATTCCCATTGAAATGCAGGGGAGGGTCTTTGCCGCCCGCAACTCCTTCCAGTTTTTCACCATCCCCCTTGGGTACTTTTTGGGAGGCCTTTTGGTGGATAGGGTGTTTGAACCCTTTATGGCGGTGCAAACAAGGGGGAGCATCCTGACACGACTATTCGGCTCGGGAAAGGGCAGCGGCGCCGCCTGCCTTTTTGCCTTCTTGTGGCTGGCGGGCATCGGCGTTTGCATGATTTTTCGGGCGGATCGGCATATTTGGCGCATGGAAGCTGACGGCCTATAAATAAAAGCAAACATACAAAAACAGCAGGAGGGGAAAACCTTCCTGCTGTTGTGTTTCACTCATATAAAACGGAACCTTTGCACCGTAACGGCTCCCGGAGGCTCATCGCTGTACGCAAGCGGCGGCAACGGCATAAACCTTGGCGGCACCGGCTTTTTTCAGCGCCTTGGCGCAGGCGGAAAGGGTGGAGCCCGTGGTGATTACATCGTCCACCAAAACGATGCGGCGGCCGGCGGCCTCGGGGGAAGCAACAAAGGCACGGCGCAGGTTTTGCTCCCGCTCCTTGGCATTCAGCTTCTTTTGATCGGAAGTCAGCCGCACCTTTTTGAGCAGAGGGGCGCACACAGGCAGACCATAGGCAGAGGAAAGATACAGAGCCAGCTCGTGGCTCTGGTTGTAGCCTCTTGTATATTTCCGCAGAGGATGCAAAGGTACGGGCACCAGCAATTCCCCTCTCCATTCCGAGGGCAGGGACATATACTGGGCAAAAAAGCCGCCTAAATACAACTGCTCCTTGGCTTTAAAACGATAGAAAGCCGAGGCGGTATCTTCATTATACAGAATCCCGGCCGTAAGTCCGTCCAAGGGCGGAGGCGGGGCAGGGGCGATGCAAAGGCGGAGCTTTTTGCGGCAGTCGGCGCAAAGACCGTCCTCCCCCAAAACATCCTCCTCATCGCACAGACAGCATCGGTGCAAGCCTCCGAAGAGAAAGGTATGCAGGCTGAAGCATTCCTCTTCAACCATGGGCGTGTTCCTTCTGCTCCTGAAGCCGCCAACTCAATGCCGTAAATCGGCGGCGGGACTGGACGGTATTCACCATGCGGGAGACGGTGTCCCTGCGGCCGATGCAGTAGACCAGCTTTTTCGCACGGGTGACGGCGGTATACAAAAGATTTCGGTTCAGCAGCATGGGCGGCCCTCCCGCAAGGGGCAGAAGCACCGTGGGAAACTCGCTCCCCTGACTCTTATGGATGCTGATGCAGTAGGCCAAATCCAGTTCCTCCGCCTGGGTAAAGTCATACATGGCCAGCCGTCCGTCGTCAAAGAGAATGTGCATAACACGGTTTAGATTGTCCAAACGGTACAGGGTGCCCAAATCGCCGTTAAAGGCTCCTGCGCCCTCCTGCAAGGTACCGTCAGCCATGGGCTTTTGCCACTCCACCTTGTAGTCGTTTTTAATCTGCATAATCTTATCCCCCTGCCTTAAAAGCAGAGACCCAAACTGATGGTCGGGCTTTCCCGGAGCGGGAGGATTCAAAGCTTCCTGCAAAACCTTGTTCAGGTTCTCAACGCCCAGCGTTCCCTTTTTCATGGGGGTCAGCACCTGCACATCCATAAGGGGCTCTCCCGTTCCCAGACGGGCGCTTTCCTTCAGGCACAGATCCCGCACCCGATCCACAATGAACTCAGGCACGTTCTGCTCTTCATAGATAAAGTCGCTGTCCCCGTTTTCCAAAATGGGCATCTGTCCCTCATTGATGCGGTGGGCGTTGGTGATGATGCGGCTGCTCTGGGCTTGGCGGAAAATTTCCGTCAGGCGGATGACCGGCACGGCGCCGCTGGTGAGGATGTCCCGCAGTACGTCTCCGCAGCCTACGGGAGGAAGCTGGTCCGCATCCCCCACCAAAATAAGGCGGGTGCCTCGGGGCAGTGCTTGGGTGAGGGCGTGCATGAGGGGGGCATCCACCATGCTCATCTCATCCACAATGACCATATCAAAGTCCAGAGGATTGTCCTTGTTGCGCACAAAGCCTTCTCCCGGGTTGTATTCCAACAGCCTGTGGAGGGTGCTGGCGTCAGAGCCCGTGGCCTCGCTCATGCGCTTGGCCGCCCGCCCTGTGGGAGCGGACAGAGCAAAAGTCATGCCCATTTCGCTGAGGGCATAGGTAATAAAGCGGATGATGGTGGTTTTGCCCGTGCCGGGGCCGCCGGTGATAACCAACAGCCCTGCATTCAGCGCCGCCCGCACGGCCTGCACCTGCCCCGGAGACAGGGTGATGCCCAGCTCCATCTGATATTTCTTCACATCCCAGAAGGGATTCTGCACAGGCTTTTCCAAAAGCTGAACCAGCTTCTGGGCGATGCTGTCCTCCATGCGGGCAAGGTACGGCAAAAAGATGCCCTCCGTTTCCCCCACATAGGCGGATACCAGGCTGTCCTCGGCAATCATGGCTTCCATGGCCTCGGTGAGAAGCTCACCGTCCACCCCCAGCAAGGTCATGGACTTGAGCAAGAGTTTGTCTTTAGGCAAATAGGTGTGGCCGTACTCCGTCCTTGCATCCTGTAAAGCGTAGCGCAGTCCGGCAAAAAGACGGGCGGCGGAGGTGGTTTCAAAGCCCGCTACCCGCTGGGCAATGGCATCCGCCGTCATAAAGCCGATGCCTTCGATGTCGTCGATAAGCTGGTAGGGGTTCTCCTGCACCCGAATCAGCGCCATGTCCCCGTACTTTTTATAGAGCTTGTAGGCTTGGTTCACGGAGATGCCGTAGGGCTCCAAAGACAGCAGAATCTCCCGCATGGTGCGGTTTTCCTGAAAGGAGTCGGCAATAATCTGATACTTTTTGGGGCCGATGCCGGGAATCTCCATGAGCCGCCGAGGCTCCTGCTCCATGACGGTCAGGGTGTCCATGCCGAAGGTGCTGACGATGATGCGGGCCATGGTGGGGCCGATGCCCTTGATGGTGCCGCTGGAGAGATACGCTTCAATGGCGCCCAAGGTAGAGGGGGCCAGAATCTCGCACTTGGTGGCGGAAAACTGCTGTCCGTAGCGGGGGTGGTACTTAATGGTGCCCTCCAAGCGCACATTGTCCCCTACGGAACACAGGGGCAGGGTGCCGCAGGCAGTGAAGTCTGCATTTTTTTCTTCGTCAAAAAGCGCCAGCACCGTGTACCCGTTGTCGGCGTTGCGGAAGATAATGGATTGTACGACCCCGGTGATTTCCATGTGAAGCCTCGCAAAGTTATGTAATCAGGGAATAAACAGCTGGAGCAAAGTGCCGGCGATTACGGCGGCCAGATAGGTAATGCCCAGAACCAGCACGCCGTTCTTCATCCCCCGCTTGCCCTTAAAGAGCACCAGCAGACCGAGACCTGCGCTGGTGCACAGACCCGCCGTCATGGAGCCGAAGCTGATTAGCTCCGACAGATACAGCTCCACCAGCACCACCGACACGGCGCAGTTGGGAATCAGCCCCAGCAGTCCCGCCAAGAAGGGCTGGAAGAAGCCGTCCAGCAGAAACTTCTGCAGGCTCTCCCGAGGCACCAGCCCCATAAGGAAGGTAAGCCCCAGGGTAACCAGAAACAGCACGCACCAGACTTCCAGCGTGTGCTTGCAGCTTTCCCAAAGCAGCTCCTTGACGTCTGTTTTTTTGGCATGGCAGGTGTGCTCCACATGGAGCTTTTCAAAGTCTGCCTGCTGCCGCTCCTGCTTATAAAAGAAGTCCAGCAAAAAGCCAGACAAGCAGGCAATGAGCACCTTGCACAAAAGGAGCTTTCCGATGAGGCTCCAGGCATTGGGCTGAGAGAGAAGAACGGGAATGGCTTCGTCGGAGGTGGAAAGGAAGACGGCAACCAAGGTGCCTGCGGTGACAATCCCCTCATTATACAGGTGAGCGCAGGACACGCTGAAGGAGCACTGAGGCACACACCCCAGCAGCGCTCCCCACAAAGGCCCCGTGCATCGGGAGCGGCGGAGGGTGGAAACAAACTTTTCCCCGGCCCGATGCTCCACATATTCAATGAGGAAGAAGGTCAAAAACAGGATCGGCAGCAGAAGCAGACAGTCTTCGCTGAACACATCCCAAACGGTGTCCCAAAACGGCATATACATTCCTTTCTTGGCGGACGGCGGAGAATGTTCCCCACGGTCCGTGATGGAAAAATGTGCCCGCCATGAACGCACAGCGGGCACGAGAGTTTAAAGATGAAGGGGAAAGGCTTAGAAAGCCAGCTTCTCCTCGATGTAGGCACGGAGCTCGCCGATGGGCATGCGCACCTGCTCCATGGTATCCCGGTCACGGACGGTTACGCAGCCGTCGGTTTCGGAATCAAAGTCATAGGTGATGCACAGAGGCGTGCCGATTTCATCCTCACGGCGGTAGCGCTTGCCGATGGAGCCGGTCTCGTCAAAGTCCACCATAAAGTACTTGGACAACTCCGCATACACTTCGGAAGCCTTTTCGGACAGCTTCTTGCTCAAGGGCAGTACGGCGGCCTTAAAGGGAGCCAGAGCAGGATGCAGACGCAACACCACGCGCACATCCCCCTTGTCCAGCTCTTCCTCATCGTAAGCATCGCACAGGAAGGCCAAGGCCACACGGTCGGCACCCAGAGAGGGCTCTACACAGTAGGGGATATACTTTTCCCCGGTGTAGGGATCGTTGTATTCAAAGTTCTCGCCGGAGCAGTCGGCATGGGACTTAAGGTCGAAGTCCGTTCTGTCCGCAATGCCCCACAGTTCTCCCCAGCCGAAGGGGAAGGTGTATTCAATGTCCGTGGTGCCCTTGGAGTAGTGGGACAGCTCTTCCTTTTCATGCTCTCTCAGGCGCATGTTCTCGGGCTTCATGCCAAGATTCAGCAGCCAGTTCTTGCAGTATTCCTTCCAATACTCATACCACTCCAGATCCGTGCCGGGGGTGCAGAAGAACTCGCATTCCATCTGCTCAAACTCACGGGTACGG
>CAYUHW010000101.1:0-6120 GCA_964444605.1 uncultured Christensenella sp.
ACGTACGGGAGGGGGTAAAATGGCTACCTGAAAAGAAACTGGATATCTTTTTTGTGACCTTGAACAAGTCGGATAAGGATTACTCCCCCACCACCATGTACAAGGATTACTCCATCAACGAGTCTCTTTTCCACTGGCAGAGCCAGAGCACCACATCGGAGACCTCGGCTACAGGCCAGCGGTACATCCACCACCGGGAAATGGGCAGCAAGGTGCTTTTGTTCGTGCGGGAGTTCAAAAAGGATGCTCTTTCCGACACGGCTCAGGCCTACACCTATTTGGGCATCGCCCACTATGTGACCCACGAAGGCTCCCGCCCCATGAACATCACCTGGCGGTTGGAGCGTCCCATCCCCGCCAAGTTCCTGAAAAAGACCAACAAGCTGGTGGTGGGATGATTTCTACAAATCGATTTCGCCGCGGTAGACACGGTGGGCGGGGCCGGTCATGAACACACGGCCGTCCCGGCACACCCGCAAAAACAGGCTGCCGCCGTCCAGCACCGCTTCTATTTCCTTATCGTAGGGGCAAAGTCCCGCCGCCGCCGCTGCCGCCGCCGAAGCGCAGGCGCCTGTGCCGCAGGCCATGGTCACGCCGCTGCCCCGCTCCCAGACACGCATGCGGAAGCGGGTCTCTCCCTGCATCTGCACAAACTCGCAGTTCACCCCATCGGGGAAGTCCGCACAGCGCTCTACGGCCGGCCCCAGCTTTTCTACGGGAGCCTGCTCCGCATCCTCCGTAAAGAAGACGGCATGGGGGTTTCCCACGAACACGGGCACCGCCTGCAACGTCTGCCCGAACACCTCCAGCTTTTGAGGCGGGCACACCTGCGCCTTCCCCATATCCACCGTTACCTGCTGCACCTCTCCGCTGCGGATCTGCAGAGCCAGTTCCTGCAAGCCTGCGGGGGTTTCAATGGTCAGATGGGTGCGCTGGGTGTACCCCTGTTCGTACACATACCTGCCCAGACAGCACAAACCGCTGCCGCTCATTTGGGCTTCACTGCCGTCGGCATTGAAAATGCGCATTCTGAAGTCTGCCCGCTCCGAAGGCAGTACCCAAATGACTCCGTCTGCCCCCGGGCCGTAATGCCGATCGGACAGCCGCCGAGCCAGAGCCCGGGGTTCCCTGGGCTCCTCCTGTGCAAAGATGTACAGATAGTCGTTGCCCAGCCCCTCCATCTTAATAAAGCGCATAGTGCCTCCTTGCCTTTCGTTTCTGATTCTATATAATTTTACCATCCTCCGTTGTCTGTGGCAATAGAAAATCCGCAGGCCGAGGGGGAAGCGGGGGGGCGGCGGGTTCGCTTTGCGAACCCCTCCGCGGCCTGGGCCGCGGAGGCAAAAGGCGAAGCCTTTTCGCCGCCCCCGGCCCCAAAACCGCCTCAAACAAGCTTCTTTTCCTCTTTGAAAAAATTTTTTTGACTTTTTTTAATTTACCCCTTGCTTTTTTCTTTCAACCTCGCTATAATAATGCTTGCAACGTTCCTCAGTAGCTCAATGGCAGAGCATTCGGCTGTTAACCGAAGGGTTGTAAGTTCGAGTCTTACCTGGGGAGCCAGTAACCGGAGTTCAAACTCCGGTTTTTTTGTGCGCAAAAACCGTGCTTACCTAAAGCCCCGATTTTTTATGGGGATATTGAGAAACAGCGCCGAATGTGGTATGCTGAAGGCATGAAATCCAAGCGAACCTTTTTTACGGCTCTTTGCCTAATTTGCCTGCTTCTGTGCCCCCTGTTTTCCCGGGGAGAAGAGGCGTATATTCCCATTTCCACCCGTCAGGAACTGGAGGCCATAGCCCAAAATCCCGGCGGAAAGTATCGTCTGGAGGCGGACATCGATTTAGGCGGCGCCCCCTGGACGCCCATTGCCTTTTTCGGCGAGCTGGACGGAGGCGGCCACGCCCTCTTAAATCTGTATGTGGACACGCCGGGCACCGACCGCCGCACCACCATTGACGGCAACCGCAAAAAGTACGACACGGTCTTTGCCGCCCTTTTCTCCGTAGCCGAAAAGGCCTTTATCCACGATCTCACCCTGCTGAACGCCAAAACCGTCCTCACCACAGAAGAAAACTGCTTCATTGCCGCTCTATGCGGCTATGCAAAAGACTGTACCTTTGAAAACGTCGCCGTTTCCTGCCGCAACACGCTGAACTGCGCCTCCGTTAACGAGGGCGTAGGCGGGCTTATGGGCTTTTGCTACGAAAGCACGGTGACCGCCTGCACGGTCAATGCCGAGCTGGTCTTCACGGACACCAACCGGGAGGTGGACTGCGAGTCCTTCTTGGGCGGCATCTACGCCGGAGGCTGCGGACGGATTTTCGACTCCGCCGTTACCCTGCGGGGCTACGCCTCCATTTACGGCTATGCCCACAGCGGCGGCTTTGTGGGCATGTGCAAGCTGTTGTCCACCGAGTTCAGCCCCCGCCTTAGAAACTGCACTTCCGACACCATCATCACCTTCTTTGAGTGCGCCCCCGCCCGCCGTGCCTACTGCGACCCCTATATTGGGGAGGACTGCGGCAAAAACTGCTACATGTCGGGAAATACCACGGTGCAGTTTGAAGGGCGGGAGGTCCGGCAGTACGACATCCCCCTGCTTCCCGAAATGTGCGCCGACCCCGTGTACAGGGAGGAAGAGACCCTCTATTCCTGCGCGGCCATGGGATACACCACCTATACCTGCACTTCCTGCGGCTACAGCTACACCGATGCCTATCATCTCCCCGACCACCGCTATGAGGCCGCAATCAGCGCCCCCACCTGCACGGAGGAAGGGTACACCACCTACACCTGCCCCGGCTGTATGGACAGCTATGTAAGCGACCAAATTCCCCCCGCCCACACCCCGGGTGCATGGGAAACGGAGACCCCCTCCCAAGAAGGCCTGGAGGGGAAGGAGGTAAAAAAGTGCCTTGTCTGCGGAGAAGTTCTGGAGGAGCGCACCCTGGAGCCTCTGCCTACACAGCCCCCTGCCTCCCCCGCTTCCACCTCCGTTCCCGAAGAGGAAGCCCCCAAAAAGAAAAGCTGGTGGGAAACCCTTGTCTATTATCTCTTCTTCGGCTGGATCTTTCAATAAAGCAGATTCCCGCATGTAAATAATTATATTAGGAGGAATAAAAGTATGCAGCAAAGGTACATTCGTCAACTGTTCAAGGACACGGACTATGTCCGCACCGGCGGTTCCCCCGAGGAGCTCAAGTGCGCCGAGTATCTGCTGGAGCAGTGCCGCCTTATGGGCGTAGAGGGTCATATCGAGACCTTCCCCGTACAGATGGCCACCATGAAGGAAGCCCACCTGTATGCCGACGGCAAGGAGATTCCCTGCAAGGGATATCTCAACTGCGGCAGCGGCCAGGTAGAAGCGCCCCTTGTGTATCTGCCCAGCACCGATCCCGCTTCTTTGACGGGCATTCGGGGCAAGATTGTCCTGCTGGACACGGGCGTAGGCTACTTTGGTCTACGGGATCTGCTGGAAAACGGCGCCGTAGGCTTCATCACCTACAACGGCAACGTGAATTTCCGGGATAAGGACATTGACGACAAGGAACTGCGCAGCTATGTTTCCTGCGGCGAAAAGCTGCTGGGGGTCAACATCCATGTAACCGACGCCATCTCCCTGGTAAAGAACAAGGTCAAGACCGTCCGTCTGGTCATTGATGAGGAGGAATACGAGGGTGAAAGCCGCAACGCCGTGGCAGAGCTCCCCGGCGAAACCGACGAGTGGATTGTGCTCACCGCACACTATGATTCCGTCCCCCAGTCCCGGGGCGCTTACGACAACATGTCCGGCAGCGTGGGTCTGCTGGGCATACTGGAAGCGCTGAAGGACAAGAAGCACCGCTATGGCGTACGCTTCGTCTTCTGCGGCAGTGAGGAGCGGGGTCTGCTGGGCTCCAAGGCCTATGTGGCTGCCCACGAGGAAGAGCTGAAGAAGATTGCCCTGAACATCAATCTGGACATGATCGGCACCATCATGGGCAAGTTCATTGCCTGCGTTTCCGCCGAGGACAAGCTGGCGCACTTTATCACCTACTTTGCCCAGATGCGGGGCTGGGGCATCAGCGCACGGCAGGGCGTGTATTCCAGCGACTCCACCCCCTTTGCCGATAAGGGCGTGCCCGCTCTGTCCTTTGCACGGCTGGCTTCCGGCACCATTGCCCCCATCCACAACCGCTACGACACCATGGAAGCGCTGTCCATGGAGCGGATGCAGGAGGACATCGGCTTTATCGCCGCCTTCACCGCCGCCATGGCCGACGCCGTCAAGTGCCCCGTGGGACGGGAGATTCCCGAGAAGATCAAGACCGAGCTGGACGAGTACAATTCCCGCAAGCGCCGCGGCAACTAACTCCGCACAAGCAAAAGGGCAGGGAGCTTTTCCCTGTCCTTTTTTTCGCACAAAGGCGAGTGGGGGCGGCGGAAGGGCGGAGCCCTTCTCTTTGGGGCAGGGGGAGCGTTCCGCTCCCCCTGCCCCAAAGGGTTCGCACGGCGAAGCCGCCGCCCCCCATAACTACTCTCAAAAAGCAGGGATTCCCCCGGGGCCGTCCGCTTTCCGCTCCCATACAAAAACGGTGCAAAGGGGAAAGCCTCTGCACCGTTTGGTCTGATTCGGATATGGTTATTTTTGGCAGGCCTGAAGCTCCTCCACGGCCTGAATCTTCTTGAGGATGGTGCGCACCGCCGTTTCCACCGGGCTTCCGGGGCGGTAGTCCGCAGGGGCGATGAAGTTGACCCGCTCCGCCTTCTTCAAGTCCTCCGCCGCCGCATGCCCCTTTTCCCCGTCATACACGCCGATGGACTGGCCGCCGTTGGCCTTCACCAACCGCATGCAGGGCACGTCCGTAAGCCCGTCGCCGATATAAATCATGTTGCGGAAGGGCACCCGCCGCTGTGCCTCGGGGGTAAAGCGGTTTAATTCCCGGGCGCTGTTGCTATCCACATTCAGCACCCCCTTGTTGATGCGGAAGAGGAACTGGGTCTTGGCGGTGTAGTTGACGGCAAATTTCGGCCAGCGGATGGAGCCGTTGTCCCCGTCATACATAAATTCGCAGGCATAAATCTTCTTAAAGCAGGGGGCAATGACCGTGCCCTCGATGATCTCCTTAATGCCGGAGGAGACGATGTAGTGCTCCACCTGTACTCCCAGCCTGCGGCCGTACTCGTTTATACGCTCAAACCAGCCTTCCACCCCGGGAAAATACTCCACCTGAGCCCCCATGTTCAAAAAGGTCTCTCTGGTGACAGGCACCTGCTTTTCCCGCGCCTTCTCCACCATGGTATACATGTAGGCCAAAATGCTGTCCATCTGCTCCCGGTCGGTCAAAGCGTTGGTCTCCCCCCAAAACTCCTCCGCACTCATGTCCAAAGCGGGGATGAAGGCGTACTCCTGCATGTCCTTGGTGCAAAGGGTCTTGTCAAAATCGTACATAATGGCGGCAATAGGGGGCTGCATGGTCTTCTCCTCGGCAATGATGGTTCTTTCTTATTATACATCACCCGCCAGCAAAAGCAAAGCGGGAATGAAACGCAAAATGAGGCGGAGGAGCGGTTTTTGCCTCCTTTTCCTTCCCTAACCCAACAAAAAGGGCGGCGGTTGTTGTTCCGCCTTCGAAAAAAAGCGGGTATACTAAAGCCATCAAGAGAAACAAAGGAGATACAACACTATGAACACCGATAAGATTTACGCCGAGCAGATTGCCAACGAATACGCCCCCAAGGACACCTCCAAGGTGGTGGCCCTGCGGAAGCTGGACAGAAAAGCCAAGATGCCCGCCGAGATTTTCACCTACACCTGGGGCGTCTGCTGGACCCTGGTCTTCGGCACCGGCATGTGCCTGTGCATGGGCGTCATCGGCGCCGCCAACGTGGGCTCCATGATTCTGGGCATCGTACTGGGTCTTCTGGGCATGGCCGGCATGGGTCTAAACTACCCCCTCTACAGCAAGATGCTGGCCAAGGGCAAAGAAAAGTACGCTTTTGAAATTATGGAACTTGCCAAACAGATCAGCGAAGAGTAAACTGTAGGCATGGACAAATGGAAAGCGTGGATAAAAAAACTGCTCTTTCCGCCGGCGTGGGTGGTGTGCCTCCTGCCGCCGGCTTCTTTTGCTGTCCTCA
>CAYUHW010000102.1:0-6092 GCA_964444605.1 uncultured Christensenella sp.
CCCAAGAACGGAACACGGCCTTGATGGCCTCAAAGAGCTGCTCTTTGGGATCGGAGGGGAAGTCCTTGCCCAGCTGCTTCTTGTACTCATCCTTGAACTGCTCGGCCAGCTCGTGAAGATCTTCGGCGGTGAGCTCTACGTCCAAAGTGACGCCCTTGCGAGCCTTCATCTCATCGATGAGCTTCTCGAAGTACTTCTTGCCCACTTCCATAACCACGTCGGAGAACATCTGGATGAAGCGGCGGTAGCAGTCCCAAGCCCAGCGGGGGTTGTTGGACTTCTCGGCGATGACCCGAACCACGTCCTCATTGAGACCCAGGTTCAAAATGGTATCCATCATGCCGGGCATGGAAGCACGGGCGCCGGAACGGACGGAGACCAGCAGGGGGTTCTCCTTATCGCCGAACTTCTTGCCGGTGATCTCTTCCATCTTGCCGACGTACTCCATAATTTGCGCCTGAATCTCATCGTTGATCTTCCGGCCGTCCTCATAGTACTGGGTGCAAGCTTCGGTGGTGATGGTGAAGCCCTGGGGTACAGGCAGACCAATGTTGGTCATTTCGGCAAGGTTAGCGCCCTTGCCGCCCAGAAGGTTGCGCATGTCTTTGGAACCTTCGGAGAAAAGGTAAACGTACTTGTGTGCCACGGTTCTAAACCTCCTAAAAAAAGTAATAACGTATTTCCTGTTCAAAAACCAATTCATTATAGCAATGAGCGGGCGTTTTTGCAATATCAAATCGCAAAGAAGGATAAAAAATGCAGGAAATCTTGCAAAATGATTGGGAAAAAAGTGCATCTTGCCATGGGGAAAGCGTTAAATAATAAATAAGGAAAGAATACGCTTGTGAAAAATGCAACAAAAGGGTTGTGATTGAAACAAAACGCCGGGGAGACGGGGTGGGGGCGGCGAAAGGCGGAGCCTTTTTCTTTGCCGCAGGGGAGCGTCATGCTCCTATTCGGCAAAGGGTTCGCAAAGGGAACCCGCCGCCCCCCAAGCTCCGGAATTACCCGTAAATGCGGGTTGCTTAAAATGCTTTGGGGTGGTATGATGTAAGCATGAACGAAACCGAGTTTTATCAGGCTACAAAAAGCGGCGCTCTTCACGGAGCCTATCTTTTGATGGGAGAGGAGGAGCTGACCAAGCAGGAAGCCATCGCCCGTGTGGAAGGGATGCTGGATGCAGGATTTCGGGATTTGAACCGACAGACCCTGCAGACCCCCTCCCCGCAGGAGGTGCTGTCTGCTTGCGCCCAGCTGCCCTTTTTTGATGCCTTTCGGATTGTGCTGGTGAAGGATTGGGATAAGGACACTGCCGACGCCCTGTGCAAGAACGATGCCGTGCTGTTCCTGCCGGAGAGTACGGTGCTGCTTTTAATACAGCGGGGGGATAGCAAGAAGACGGATCCCCTTTTTAAATTGCTGTCCAGGCAGAATCGGGTGGTGGCCTTTGAGAAGCTGACCCAGGATCGGGCGGTAAACCTTGTTATGCGGGAAGCGGGGCTTAAGAACGTGGGCATAAGCCGAGGCACGGCCTCCCGCCTTGTGGATATGGTGGGCCTGGATGCCTATCGGCTGAAGAACGAATTCTCCAAGGCGGCGGATTATGCAGGAAAAAACAAAGAGGTAACGGACGAAATCCTTTCCCTTGTGGTAACGCCTACGGCAGAGTTTGCGGTCTTTGAGATGCTGGATGCTCTGCTGGCAGGGAAAAAGAAGCAGGGAATCGCCATGGTGGAAAAGGCTCTGAAGGAAGGGGAATCTGCCATGGGACTGGCCGCCTTTATGGCGGGACGGCTGAAACTGATTTTGACTGCGCGGGAGTATCTGGACGGGGGAAAGTCTCCCGATGCCGCCGCCAGATTGATGGGCGGCAGCTTCTATGCCGCCAAGAAAGCCGTGCAAAGCGCCCAAAAGCGTACGGCTTCCGGCCTTAGAGAGGCGGTGGCCGCCTTTGAACGGGTGGACTTAATGACCCGGCAGGGGCTGGCCAAGGATTCCGAAGCTCTGCTGCTGGGAATCTTTTCACAATTTTAAACATTATTTCCCCATAGTTGGGAGAAGGGAGTATATCCATGAAATTTGCCATCGTAGGCTGTCAATCGGAAACCAGCATTACTTTGCCCCATTACGAAGAGGTGGTCATTACCCCCTACGGCAATGTAAAGGTCTATCACGCCACCACAAAGGGCGGCAACGAGGTCATTTTGCTGACCCGGCACAGTCTGTCCCTGGTGGAGGACGCCTTTGAGACCAACTATCGGGCCAATATCTATGCCCTGTACCTTTGCGGCGTTACCCATATCATCAGCGCTTCCATTGCAGGCACCTGCGATTATACCCACAAGCTGGGGAGCTTTTGCCTGATTTCCGACTTTATCGACTTCACCCGCCTGCGGGAGAGCACCTTCCGCCGGGAGCATCGGCTGATTACCCATGTGGGCATGGATGATGTGTTTGACGAGCACCTCAACGACGGACTGGAAGCCATCATCAAGAAGGCCGGCATCCCCTATGAGGGACGGTGCGTGTATGCCTGCACCGACGGCCCTCGGTATGAGACTGCCGCCGAAGTGCGCATGATTCGGGAGATGGGCGCCCAGATTCTGGGCATGACCTTGGTGCCCGAGGCGCCTCTTGCCCGTGAGTTGGGGATGAAGTATGCCTCCATCGCCATCATCGCCAGATACGGCACGGGCATGGATCACGATATGACCGATGAGGATTTGCTCCGCATCTCTGCCCAGCACAAGGGCAAGGCGCTGGAAGTGGCGCTGACCATGGTAGACGCATACAAGGAGTAAGCACGGAAGGGGTTGCGGAATGAGAAAGGGGATTCGAAGGGGCGCTTTTTTGCTGGTGCTTATAATGCTTCTGCTGCCCTTGGGGGCATGGGGGGAGGAGACTCCCGCTCCCGAAACAGAGGCAGTATCTGAGGCCCGGCACGTCAGCCGCCAATGCGGATTTAAATCCGATATGCCCGGGTTCTATTTGAAGTACCTGCGGGACGGTGAACTGGATTCCTTCAACTACATTTCCGCTACCCATCCTTTGCGGGTGGAGCCCAGAGACAGCGGCGCCGCCTATCTTTGCATCGCATGGGAACAGAGCCATACCCCCCGCATCCTCCGCTTTTACGGCGGGGAGGATGCCCTGCTTTTGGAGATAAAGGAGCCAAGCCCCTATCATAACGAAACCGTTCCCTTGCCGAAAGGCACGTCATGGATTGAGATTTTTGCAGAGGGTGAGGAAAAAATCTCTGCGGCGGAGGTGCTTCTTTATACGGAAGGCGCCTTGCCTGAGCCGTGGAACTACACTTGGGAGCCTACGCCGGAGAAGCTGGACTTCCTTATTATCGGCACTCACTTTGACGACGAAGCCCTGTATCTTGGGGCGGTGATGCCCATTTACGGCGGGGAGCAGGGGTATACGGGCACCTTTTTGCACATGACCTATCAGCTTAGAATGCGGCTGGAGGAATCCCTTCAGGGGGACTGGACCATGGGCGCACGGTACTATCCTCTCTTTGCCATGCTTCCGGACGTATATAAGGAGACGGGGAAGCATGCCCCCGAGTATTCTGAGGAGATTGTAACCCAAACGCTGGTGCGCTATTACCGCCGCTATAAGCCTCTGGTGATTTTCACGCAGGATACGGAAGGGGAGTACGGCCATTGGCAGCACTGCCAAACGGTAAAATGCGCCTTGGCGGCCATACCTTTGGCGGCAGACAGTTCTTATGATACAGAGTCTGCGGATCAATACGGCGTCTGGCAGGTGCAAAAGGCTTATGTTCACGTTTATCCTGAGGGGAAGATTACCTTGGACACCCGTACGCCTCTGGAAGCCTTCGGAGGGCTGACCGCCTTGGAAGTGGCCCAAGAGGCCTACAAGAAGCATGTAAGCCAGATTACCGCCCACGCCTATGAGGTGCGGGACGATTATCAATATTCCATTGCCGACTTCGGCTTGGCCTTTTCCGCCGTAGAAAATTCGGGGGAGAGTGTCTTTGACGGCATCGATGAGACCCTCTTTGCAGGCTATGTGCCGCCCACCCCTGCGCCTACGGAAGAGCCTGCGGCCACGCCCCATCCAAACGCCGAACCTACTGCCGAGCCTACCGCTGCCCCTGCATCTGCGGCTCCTGAGGAGGGCGAGAAATCCAAAGCCTCCTCTTCCACGGATGCCGCAGAGACTGAAGAGGATTCATCGGCAACGCCTGCTATCCCCGGCTTCGGCCTGCTGGCAGGAATTCTTCTTGTGTGCGGTCTGTTGGGAAGAAATAAGGGGAAGCCGGCTTCTTCTGCCAAAAAGAAAAAGAAGGCAGAGGAAGATGAGGAAATGGAAGAGATTGAAATGATACTGGATATGGAAGAGGACGAAGAGGAGGACGATTGAGCCTCCTCTTTTAAGCATAATAAGCAGGAGGATGTCATGGAACTGGAAACGCCGAGACTATGCATGCGGGAATTTCTTTTGTCGGACGCCCATGATCTGTATGAGATTTTGGGGGACGGGGAGACCATGGCCTACAGCGAGCCTCCCTACAGCTTGGAGAAGACCAAGGATTTTTTAAAAGACTTCTGCATCCGCCAAAAGGGCGCCATAGCCGCCGTGCATAAGGACAGCGGGAAGGTGATTGGGTACATCCTTTTTCACAAAACGGGAAAAGAAGAGTATGAATTGGGCTGGTTTTTCAATCGAAAATACTGGGGACAGGGATACGCTTTTGAAGCCTGCAGCGCGGTGACGGAGTATGCTTTTTCCGTATTGAAGGCGCAAAGACTTTTCGCGGAAACGGCAGATACGGAAAAGTCCCTGGGACTTATGAAGAAGCTGGGCATGCAATGGGAGGGTACGGAGGTTTGCCAAGGACAGGACGGTCTTTTGCAAATATACAGTCTTTCCGCCGCAGTTTGGCAGGAGCATAAGTCCCGTCTGTGACTCTATCATAAGAAAACCCCTCCGCACACGGATGCATGCGGAGGGGTGTATTGTATGCGGAGAGAACCTGGGCTTACAGAGCGCACCAGCCGCCGTCTACGGGCAGGATGACGCCGTTGACATAGCTGGACTCATCGCTGGCCAGGAACAGAGCGGCAGCGGCAATCTGCTCGGGTGCGCCGGGGGCGGGGGAGCAGGACAGAACCTTCTGTACACGGCCGTAGCCGGCCATGTTGGGCATACCCATGGAGTTGGAAATCTCGGTCATGATGCCGCCCGGAGCGATGGCGTTGCAGCGGATGTTATCGTTCTGATACATGAAGGAGGTGTTCTTGGTGATGGAGTTCATGGCCGCCTTGGAAGCGCAGTAGATGGCGCCTGCGCAGGAGTGGCTGCCGCCCATGGAGGTCACGTTGATGATGTTGCCGGGGCGGTTGTTGGCCTTGAAATACTGAACAGCCTTGCGGATGGCGGCGAAGGGGCCGTATACGTTGACCTGCATGACCTGATTGTACTTCTCGTCGGTGGCATCGCCGATGGGGCTCATGTCGTCCATGATGCCGGCGTTGTTGATGAGCACATCCAGCCCGCCGAACTTTTCTACGGCGAAATCGATCATGCCTTCGTTGGTGGAAAGCTGGGATACATCGCCTACGTAGATGGCAACTTCACCGGCTTCGTTTGCAAGAGAGGCGGCCAGCTCTTCCAGACGCTCTTTTCTTCTTGCCACGGCTACCACTTTGGCGCCCTCTTTCACGCAGGCTTCCACAATGGCCTTGCCCATACCGGAGGATGCACCGGTTACTACCATAATCTTGTTGTTCAGTCTCATACATAAACTCCTTTATAATTGGCTATAGGTTTCGTGAGTGCCACAAACACCTACATTTTAAGTATAACAGGCACTTTTTTGCAAGTCAACAGGGAATTTCAATGAAGAAATCATATATGATTATCAAAAAAATAAAATCGGCATTTGGTCAAGAGGAACGAAAAAGCCCGGCCAAGGCCGGGCTTAAGTGTGTGCGGATTCTTAGAAATCTACATCCAGATCGTAGTAGCAGCACTTGAGGAGCTTCTCCATCTCCTCCTGGCTGGGCTGACGGGGGTTGGAGCCGGTGCAGGCATCGGCCAAAGCATTCTTGGCAATC
>CAYUHW010000103.1:0-6057 GCA_964444605.1 uncultured Christensenella sp.
ATGTATGCCAGATAATCGGCGGGGCACAGATCGTTGATGCCCACGATTTCGATGTCCTGATGATCAGCGGCGGCGCGGAAAACCATGCGGCCAATGCGGCCGAAGCCGTTAATACCAACTTTGATAGCCATATTGATAGCCTCCTTCATATTTCGTCAGGTAAAACTATAGCACTTCAACGAAAAAATTGCAATATCTACAACCACTCTTTTTGAAATTAATTTATGGGAAAATTCAATTTCTCCGCCACAATATAGAGGGGACGCTGGCGCACCTCGTCATAAATGCGTCCCAAGTAAGCGCCCTGCAACCCCATGCACACAAAACCAAGGCCCATAAGCAGTCCTAAGCCGCAGAAGGCCCACAGCCAGGGAGCCGCCCCGCAGGTCAAAGCGCAGATAAGCACGGCCAAAAAGCCCAGACAGGATAAAGCGCACACCCCGATACCGAAGCCCAGGGGCAGGGTCAAAGGCTTGGTGGAAAAGCCCGTAATGCCGTCAATGGCCAGCTTCATCATCTTCTTTAAAGTATACTTGGTCTTCCCTGCCGCCCGCTCCTCACGGATAAAGCGCAAGGGCACGGCTTCAAAGCCCATCCAGGCAGACATGCCCCGCAAAAAGCGGCTGTGCTCCCGCATGGTCAAAAACACATCCGCCACCTTCCGATCCAGCAGACGGAAATCTCCCGTGTTCAGGGGAATGGGATAGGCGCTCATGTAAGCCAGCAGCTTATAGTAGCAGGCGGCGGTAAACTTTTTAAAGATGGTCTCCCCCTCCCGTTTTTCCCGCTGGCCGTATACAATATCTGCACCCTGCCGCCACATCTCCACCATCTGGGGAATGAGCTCAGGGGGGTCCTGCAAGTCGGCATCGATGATAATCAGAGCGTCCCCCTTAGCGTGATCCATACCGCAGGTTACGGCCAGCTGGTGGCCGAAGTTGCGGGAGAAGGACAGCACCTTTACGCACCCATCCTCCTTGGCCATGTTTCTGAGCAGCTTCATAGTGCCGTCCCGACTGCCGTCGTTGACGAAAATCATCTCATAGGCACAGCCCGTTTTTTCCATGGCTGCCTTGAGCCGAGGGTATGCTACCGGCAGCACTTCTTCCTCAAAATATACGGGTACGATTAAAGACAACAGTTTGTTTTCCAACTTTACCCTAACTCCTTTGCTGAGTTTCTGATGTCAGTATACCATTCTTTAGGCGGCAAAGCAATTTTCTCCCGCAGAGTTTATGATTTCGCCACAATCAATGTAACAGAAAAACACCCCGGAGAAAGTCCCGGGGTGTCGAGTACAGACAGTGCTTTATTTTGCAATGGGCAGGTAGGGAACGGCGTTAATATCCAGATCGGAAAGGCGTCCCTTCATAAGCAGGTAGAAGGCAGCGGAGCCGATCATGGCGGCGTTGTCCGTGCAGTACTTAAAGTCGGGACAGCAGAAGCGGATGCCCTTCTTGCGGCATTTTTCCTCCAGCATACTGCGGAGGTTCTTGTTGGCGGACACGCCCCCTGCCAAAGCCAGGGTGTTATCTGCCGCCCGCACAGCCTTGCCGGACAGGATGCTGTTCACCTCATACTGGAAGCTGGCGGCTACGTCCGCTCTGACAATCTCCTCCCCCTTCTGTTCGGCGGTGTGCATATAGTTGACCACGGCGGTTTTTAAGCCGGAAAAGCTCATGTCCAGCCCTTCTCCTTCATTAAAGGCGGAGTGGAAGCGGATGGCATGAGGGTCTCCCTCCAAGGCCAGCTTTTCCAGTTCCGGCCCCCCGGGGTAAGGCAAGTTCAGCAAGCGGGCTACCTTGTCGAAGGCCTCCCCTGCGGCATCGTCCCGGGTCTTGCCCAAAAGGCGGTACTTATCGTAATCCAGCACCTCCACAATGTGGCTGTGTCCCCCGGAAGCAATGAGACAGGTAAAGGGAGGCTGTAAATCGGGGAAGGTCAAATAGTTGGCGGCGATGTGCCCCATAATGTGATGGGTGCCGATAAGGGGCAGTCCCTTGGTATAGGCCAGGCCCTTGGCGTAGCTGACCCCCACCAGCAGTGCGCCCACCAGCCCGGGGCCTGCGGTGACGGCAATGGCGTCTATATCGTCCAGGGTCATCCCAGCTTTTTTCAATGCCTGCTCCACAACGGGGCCAACCTGCTCCACATGGTTGCGGCTGGCCAGCTCCGGCACCACCCCGCCGAACTCCCGATGGATGGGAATCTGGGTGTACACGGCGTTGGAAAGCACCTCCCGCCCGTTTTTCACCACGGCGGCGGCGGTTTCATCGCAGGAGGACTCAATGGCCAAAATAACGGCTTCTCCCCTGCTTATCAGTTTTCTGCTTTTCTCTGCCGATACGGCTTTATACTCCATGGCTGTTTGCCTCCTCATTTTCTTTTGCATCGGGTGCCGTTTCTTCCTTGGGGGTCTCCTCCGCCCAAGCCTCCTCGGGCATAAGGGGCTCCTCTGCCTCCAGCAGATGCTCTACAGGAGCCTTGTCCGCCTTGGAGGGTTCTTCCTCCGGGCTCTCTGCAGGCATATTCTCCGCCTGCATCCCCGCAAAGAGGGCTTCTGCGGAGATGTCCGCTTCCTCAGCTTGGGCTTCCTCTGCTTTGTCGGCTTCCTCCGCCTGTACCTGTGTTTCCTCCAAAAGAGAAGTTTTTTCCTGCTTTTCGGGAGCTTTCTTTTTCTTCTTTTTCTTTTTGGAGGAGGATTTTTTAGAAGCGGACTTTCCCTTCTTTTTGGCATTTTCCGCCAGCGAGCGGAGCCATTCCGCTTCCTCCTGCTCCTCTTCGTCTGCTTCGGAATCGAAATCCTCGCCTTCATAGGCGGCAAAGGCAATCTTCACCCTTGCGTCCTCTTCCCGAATAGGCTCTTCCCCCCTTTGTTCCGCCTGCTTCTTTGCCTCCGCTTCTTCCTGCAGTTTCTGCAGAGCCAATTCCTCCTCCGCCTTCCGCCTGCGGGTGACGGACATATTCAGCAGTTTGTGCATAAGCACCAGATCCGGCCCCTCCTGCACAAGGGTCTGCGCCTCCGCCTTTTTTTCTTCGGGAGCCGTATTGTCCTGCACTTTGGCCGCCGTCTTCTTGGAAATCAGCAAAGCCGCTACGGCGCCCGCCCCCAGAATAACCAAAATCAAAACAATAACGAGGCCGCAGCGAATGACCAGATCCTGAAACAGATCTCCCGGAAGCATCTGAATCATGCGGGAGGAAGCAGGCAGCAGCCAGTTTTCGCTGTTGGGGAAGATCAGCCTGTGGAACTGGGTCCAGAAGCTGTTGAAGCTGGTGGCTACCCACACCCCTGCAAACAGGCACAGCACCATGGCCGCCCCCAAAGCCCACAGATAGCCTACGGCAGCGTTGCGCAGGGTGCTCTTATTGTCCGTCATCACCGCCAGAAGGGCCAGCAATGCCGCCGCCAAAAAGCCCAGATTCCGTGCAGTGTCAAAGCCTTGCCAGACATCCCGCACTTCCACCATGTGGATATGCTCAATGTCCAGAGCGTACATAGGGGTCAAGACTCCGTTGATCATCACGTTGACATCGATGGAGTCCACTTTGCCGTTCATATAATCCACCAAGGCCTGCAGACCTTTGGAGATGTCGCCTATGGTCATGTTCATGGAGCTGTCCAATCCCAGCTTGATAAACTCCCGCTCAAAGAAACCGAAGTCACTGCAGGTACTCTGTATGACCGTAAAGGCAATGCAGAAAATCAGTACAAAGGCGGCTACAGCCAATATGGTGGTGGATATGGTTCTGTTCATTCTGCCCTCCTCAAAGGGATATTATCTTCTGTAAAAGGTATTGCCGCCGATGAACTCCCGCAAAATGCTGGTAGGCGGTATTTCGTCCTCAATGGACGCATCCTGCACATAGTTCAAAAACTTCACGATGGTGCGCACCTGATCGTAGCAGGGATTCCCCGGCGCCACGGTCTGCAGCAGGGGGAAGATATGCTTTTTCAGCACGGCCAGTTCATACACCAAGGCGGTGTTGAAGATATCGTCCGCTTCCTCCTGATAGGGGAAAATCCACCGCCGCTCTCCCCTCTGGACGCTGTTCCACATGCCCAGGGTGCGCTCCACGGAAGCGCCTCGGGTCAAATAGTCCCGCACCAATCGGCGCAAAAGCCGCACATCGGAGGTAGCGATGCGATTGTGGTTGTCCAGGTTCAAGGTAGTCAGGGCGGAGACAAAGAGTTTAAACACACGGCTTCTGTCCACGTTATCGGGAAGGAGCTCCGGGTTCAGCCCATGAATGCCCTCGATGACCACGGGAGTGTTTTCATCCAGCTTTAATACCCGCCCGCTGTTCAAACTCCGCCCGGAGGCAAAGTCGAAGCAGGGAACTTCCACGGCTCTGCCCTTGAGCAGGTCCCCTAAGTCCTGTTTGAACCGATCCACATCAATCATCTTGATGTGCTCATAGTCAAAGGTACCGTCGGGCTCCGGGGCAATAAGGCTTCTGTCCTTATAATAATCGTCCAGAGACAGAAGGATGGGGGTCTTTCCCAGCACCCGAAGCTGGGTGCAGAGGCGGTTGGCAGAGGTGGTTTTACCCGAGCTGGAGGGCCCCGCCATAAGCACAGCCATGGCCTCCCGGTCGGCAATATGCTGGGCAATCTCCGCAAAGCGCTTTTCGTGAAGGGCTTCGTTGACCCGCACCAGCTCCCGCACGGAATGATCCGCCACCATGGAGTTTAAGTCCGCCACCGTATCGCAATGCATAAGGGCGCCCCAGCGGTCGCTGAGAGCAAAGGTCTCCTTCAGCTTGGGAGAATCCTTATAGCTTGCAGGCACGTCCCAGTTGTCCCCCGAGGGGCGCAAAAGCATAATGCCCCGATCCGCAAAGGCCAAATCCATGACCCTGGCATAGCCCGTGGAAGGCGCCATTTCTCCATAGAAATAGTCTACATAGTCCTCATGGCGGTACACGTCAAAAAAGGTAAACCGCCGCCATTTCAACAGCCGCACCTTATCCTGCTGGCCGTCCCGCTCAAAGAAGCGAATGGCCTCGTCAATGTCCATGCGCTGGCGCACAAGGGGGTAATCGGCTTCCACGATTTCGGCGCACTTTTTTCTCAGCGTCTCCACGTCCTCTTCCGTCAAAGGCTCCTCTTTGTGCACTTCTATATACAGTCCGCCGCCGATGGCGTAATCCACCTGCAGGCGAGCCTTGGGAAACAGCTCCCGCACCGCCATAAAGAATACGAACAGCAGTGTTCTCTCATAGACCTTAACGCCCCGCTCCTCGTTGTAGCGGATGAGCTTAATCCGGCCGCTGCTTTCCCGAATGGCTCGCCGCTCCTGATAGCCAACGGCTTGGGGCAATGCGTCCTTTTCCCGCACGGGCTCGTAGTTCAAGGTGAAGACCTCTCCCCCCATATCCGCCGCCAAGGGGCGGGTATACAGGCTGTCCGTGTCCAGTCCCAGCCTTTGAATCAGGGTCAGCAGGCTTTCGCCGGGCTGGGCATCCACGGAATGTCCCTCTATGGTAATATACATCTTCCCATTCCTCCTTGCGCTTTTGCCCTTGTATTAGCCCCACATAATGCTCAGAGCGGGGATAATCTGCTTCTTGCGGGACATGACCCCGGGCAAAAATGCCTGATTGTCCACAAAGCGGGCGTTGAGGGCCTGCCCAATCTCTTCGGTATCCCCCACGGCCAAAAGCTCGGAGCCCCGTCGCAAAACATCCGTCAGCATGAGCATGACCAAATCCATGTTCTTGGCCTTGCGCTCCTGCTCCATAAGCTCCAGCAGCTCTGCCTTTCTTGTAAGCAGAGAACCGCTGTTGATGCCCGTAATCTGCGCCACTGCCAGAGAATGACCGGCAATCTCGTAGACCTTGTAGTCGTGGTGCAAAACCTCCTTGCCGGAAAGGTCGGGAGACATGGCCACGGAGAAGATATCCTTGCCCAATTCATCCAAGGAAATGCCCGCAATCCTTGCCATGCGCTCGGCCATAATCTTATCCCGCTCCGTGCAGGTGGGGGACTGGAATACCACGGTGTCCGAGAGAATGGCCGCTGCCATAAGCCCTGCCAGCTTCCGCCCGGGCATA
>CAYUHW010000104.1:0-6054 GCA_964444605.1 uncultured Christensenella sp.
GCTTTAGGCTTTGCTTCTGGCTTTGCTTCGGGCTTTGCTTCGGGCTTTACCTCGGGTCGGGGCTGGGAAGCGGGCTTTGCGAAGGTAATCTTTTCCGCCTCCGATTCCTCCTCCTGCAAAATATCCTCCAGCGCCCGCTGGGGGGCGTGAACGGGGCGGCGGTATCCCTGCTCCCGCTTCACCGCAGGACGCTTGGGGGCAGGCTCTTCCTCCTCCTCATCGTCCTCCTCAGGCAAGGGCTCCTCCTCATCGTCCAAAAAGCCGCTTTCCTCGCTGGTGGAGGCAATGGCCACGCTTAAGATCACGGTGATGAGCAAAAAGGCCCCGCCCATGACCAGGGCGATGATAAAGGTCTGGTCAAAGCCCTGATAGATGGTGCGCTGGACAAAAGCGGCATCCTGACGGACGCTGATCCAGGCCGTCAGGCTGTAGGCCAAAAGCACGCCTGCCAAAGTGGCCAATACGGTGCGAACTGTCTTCATTTCTAATACCTCCGAATTATTTCTCTATTAAGGATTGTATCTCCCGCAGCAGGCGGACATTCGCTTTTTCCGCCTCCGACAGGGTGACTTCGCTTTCTGCATATACCCCTTCATACCAGCCGCAGGCGGTGAAGTGGCGGTAAAACTCCCGCTCCGTACTCTCGTCAAAGCGTACCTGATGGCGGGCGTAGATTTCCTTGCGGGCATAGCGCAAAAGGTTCACAAGGGAGTGGGCGTCCCCGGCGGTAAGCTGCCAGATGCTGTCCTCATCCAGCAGATCATAGGTAGGGGACCAATACAGGCCGTTGGCCAGACGGTAGCTGGTGCCCTTGCCGTAGAAGCGGACAAAGCCGTTCTGGTCAAAGAGCTCCCGCCCTGTATGCACCATGCCGCCGCCGTAAAGCACCGTGCAGGTACAGCCCTCCTGCACATAGCCCTGCAAATCCTCCGCCGCCTTCAGGCTCTCCGCCGTGCTTACGGTGCTTTTACGGAAGGTGACCCCCTTTTCGGCGCTGTAGCTTAGATCCTGCACCTCCACAATCAGATACAGGCTCTTCTCCCCCTCCTTTTCCCTCATGGCGTACACCGCCCGGTAGCAGTTCTTTAGCCTGCCACCCTGAGGGAAGACTGCAAAGCTCACCTGGGTTTTCTCCGCCGTATACTCCGCGTCAAAGCGGTCGGCTCCCATTTGATCCCGCCGCCTCTGCACCTCTTCGCACACCGCCCGCAGGTTGTACCCCCGGCCGTACCCATCCAGCAGGGAGGTTAGATACCCCTCCGCTATGACCTGGGGAGCTTCCGGCAGGATGTTGGAAAAGAGAAAGGCCTCCTCCGGCTCGGGCGCCACGTAGGCGGGGGTCTCCATTTTATAAATCAGGGGGGACAGCACAATGCCGTACTCCCGCAGCACCTCCATGTTCCCTGCAAGGGACACCTCCATGTAGGTGCCGTCTGCCCCGTAGGCAAGGGAGAGCCGGAGATTCTCCAGAGCTTCAATGTCCGGGTACAAAGCTGAGTCCGTACCCTTGCCCCGCAAGTCCGGCAAATGCAAATCCTCCAGCATGGCAGACAGGTTCAAACTGGCCCCTACGGCTCCGTCCTCCAGACGGTATAAGGTTGTATACCTTTCCGGGTTCAAAGTGGTCACCCGCCGTCCCACCTCCCAATACAGCACGCACACCAGCAGAGCCAAGGCCCCCACTATCAGGGAGCAGCCCCAAGCCGTACTGCGTATTTGGGCGGGGGTTCGCCTTTCCTGCCCCGTCTCTTTCCTTTCCTCGCTTCCCATGCCTTGCCCGTTTCCGCTTACTTTTTAATTAACTCTGCGCCGCACCTTGCACAGAACCGCCCTGCCTTTTTGGGCGTATCCCCGCAGGCGGGACAGCGGAAGGCGGGCTGCGCCTCCCACTTTTGCCCGCAGTGCTTGCAAAAAATGTCCTCTTCTCCCAGAGCCTTGCCGCACTTGCCGCACACCCGAATGGCGGAGAGGGCCTGCTCCTTGCTCTCAATATATACCAACAGCAAACGGATATCCGTGTCCTCTTTGTCCATGACGCCCAGCTTCCGGCACCGCCGCCCCAGCTTTTCGTAAGCGGCAGACAGCTCTCCCTTCAGCTTATCCAGCCTCTGCTGGGCCGCATCCCCTGCATCCATGACCATACCCGTTTCCCCCTTTGTATAGATACTTTATTTTATACCCTTTCCCGCTTCCATTTCAATACAAAAGGAAGGCCTCCCCCGCCCTTCCCGCAATTGTTTGGTTTTCGTTCATAATTTCCCCGCACTTCCGTCCTCCCCCTGCCTGTGGTATAATGGGTAAAGAAACTGGCCGATTGCAAAGCCAGCCGTAAGAAAGGAAGAAGCAGGGTGAAGCCTGACTGAGGGGAAAACCCGCTTCCTTTCTCATCCCCTCAGTCTTGTTCCTTCCGCTATCGCTTCGGTCGCAATCCAGCTCCCCTTGATGTCCAAGGGGAGCCATGCGCTATAAGTCTTTCTTGCACTTAAAAGCTAAGGAAAAAATAAGTTTCTTATTATAAAAGGCTCCCCTTAATGTTTAAGGGGAGCTGGATTGCGTAGCGTAAGCGAAGCAAGACTGAGGGGATAAGCAGATAAAAGGGACGCAAAAGCGTCCCTGCCTGAACCTGTCCGTAGAACGGATTTCACTTTTTCTTTTGCATGGCCTCCCGCAGAAGGTGGTTCTCCTGAATCTTTTTCTCCTGCCCCTGGTCGGAGGGCTGGTAGTAGCGATGGCCCACAAGCTCCGTGGGCATATACTGCTGGGCCACATAGTGCCCGGGATAATTGTGGGGGTACTTGTAGCCCTGGCCGTTCCCCAGCTTTTGCGCCCCCTTATAGGAGGTGTCACGCAAATGGCTGGGCACAGGCTGCTGAATCCCCTTCCGGGCGTCCTCCATGGCGGCGTCCACGGCCATGACCACGGAGTTGGACTTGGGGGATTCGCACAAATAGATAATGGCCTGACACAAAGGCAGCCGCGCCTCAGGCATGCCCACCAGTTCCAAGGCCTGTGCGGCAGACACCGCCTGCACCATGGCGTTGGGGTTGGCTAAGCCGATGTCCTCACTGGCGTGGGCAATGAGCCGCCGTGCAATGATTCTGGGGTCGCACCCGGCGTAAATCAGGCGGGAAAACCAGGCCAGGGCTCCGTCCGCATCGCTTCCCCGCAGGCTCTTGCAGAAAGCGGAGAGCATATCGTAAAAAAGCTGGTCGTCTAAGGCGATGACCTTCTGCTGGGCGGATTCGGCGGCGGCCTGAGCCGTAATGCGGATCACTCCGTCCTCATCGGCAGCCGTGGTCAGCACCGCCAGCTCCAAAGCGTTGAGGGCACTGCGGCAGTCCCCGTTGCAAAGGCGCAGGAAGGTCTCCATGGCCTCCTCCTCCAGCACCGCATGAAACTTCCCCAGCCCCCGCTCCTCGTCCTCCAAAGCACGGCGAAGGGCGGTTTCAATGTCCTCCCTCTGCAGAGGATAAAACTGAAACACGCGGCAGCGGGACACAATAGCCCCCGTCATGGCCACCATGGGGTTCTCCGTGGTGGAGCCGATGAAGCGGACAATGCCGCTTTCCAAGGCGGGAAGCAGGCCGTCGCTCTGGGTCTTGCTCCAGCGGTGACACTCGTCCAAAAGCAGATAGGTGGGCTTGTTGTAAAGCTGAAGCTGCCGCTCGGCCTCGGCCACAATCTCCCGCAGTTCCTTGACCCCGGAGGACACGGCGTTGATCTTCACAAACCTGCCCCCCGTGGCGTTGGCCACAATCCCCGCCAAGGTGGTCTTCCCCGTCCCCGGAGGGCCGAAGAAGATGGAGGATTGGAGGGAGTCGGTCATAATGGCGCGGCGCAATAGCCGCCCGGGGCCCACAATGTGCTGCTGGCCGATGAACTCGTCCAAAGTGCGGGGGCGCATGCGGTCGGCCAGGGGAGCCTGCTTTTTTCTGTTGTCATCAAACAAATTTTCCATATTTATACTATAGCACATCTCTTTCCTTAAGAAAAGAGGAGAAAAAGCAAATCTCCCCTGTACGGCTTTACTTTATGCGCCGCCTGTGCTATGATAAGCTATCCTGATTCTGGAGGAAAACCATGCATCCCTTTGTACAGCTCGGCAGCATCAGTCTGCCTTCCTACGGTCTGTGCGCCTTAGCCGGCACCATTGTGGCACTGATCGTACTGTATGTTTTGAGAAAAAAGTCTCCCCTTTCCGAGGACGACGCCTTGGACGCCCTGATCTGGGCCATTCTGGTGGGTATGGTAGGGGCCAAGCTCCTATACTTTATCACCGATCCCCCCTCCATGCCCCAAAGCTGGCAGGAGCTGTGGGATCTGCTTTCTGCAGGTCTGGTCTTCTACGGCGGGCTTATCGGCGGTCTGCTGGGGGTTCTTTTGGTGTGCCTGAAGAAGAAAAAAAACTTCTTCTCCTTCACCGATTTGATTCTCCCCTGCTTCTGCTTTGCCCACGCCGCCGGGCGCATCGGCTGTCTCATGGCCGGGTGCTGCTTCGGCATTGAAGCCGAGGGCTTCCTGTGCTTTACCCTCAACGGCGTATCCCGCCTTGGCACCCAGGTCATGGAGGCCATGTTCCTGACCCTGCTGGGCGTCTTCCTTGTCCTGCTGTACAACAGCCGCAAGCTCCGCCGCGGCGCCGTCAGCGGCCTGTACATGGTGCTGTACGCTCTGTGGCGGTTCGTCATCGAGTTCTTCCGTGACGATTACCGGGGGAACGTAGGCGCTTTGTCCACCAGCCAGTTTATCAGCCTGTTTATCTTCGTAGGCGGCGTGGTGCTGCTGGTTCTCAGCCGCAAGTGGCCCCATGAGGCCGCTCCCGCCAAGGAAGAAAAGATTCTGGAAGCCCCTGAAGCCCCCGAAGAAGCAGAAGATGCTGAGGAGGAAGAGGCGGAGGAGGATGTCTCCCCTGCAGAGGAAGCACCGGAAGCCCCTGAAGAAGAGGAAGCCTCCGAAAGCGACGAGGTCACGGTAGAAGAGGTGTAAGGCGCAGACGCTGTGCAAAAAAGAACAGAGTAAAAAGAGACGCTTAGGCGTCTCTTTTTTGTTGGCGGAGGAAAGAAACAGGAGCTTTCCCCGGGGGGGCGGCGGAAGGGCAAAGCCCTTCTCTTCTGCACGGGGGGGAGCGTTCCGCTCCCCCCGTGCAGAAGGGTTCGCAAAGCGAACCCGCCGCCCCCTAAAACCCTTCCTCCAGAACAAAGCTGTCCCGGCTCTCGTCCTCGTAGTAGTTATAGTCGTTAAGGTAGGGGGAGTAGGTGGTCACGTCAATGTTTCTACTCACGGGATCAAAGGTCAGAATGCGCAGATACCCCAGCCCCTTCTTTTTATCGTCCTGAAAGTTGTACATAAGGGCGTACACCCTGCGCCCGTCGTCATAGCACAGGTCCTTCCGCGCCGAGCCGTCGTTGTGGCCGCAAAGCACCAGCCGCACGTTTTTGTACAGCCGCACAATATTTCTTTCCACCTTCCGCCCGTTGGAGGTCAAACTCCCGTCATCATCCAAAAAGTTGTGCACCAAAAGAATCACCACCTCCTCTTGATGGGCTTCCAGCACCTCCTGGGCCCAGGTCAGCCAGTCCATGGTCTTCTGCCACCCCAACCCCATGAGCAAAAACTTGGTGCCTCCCGCCTCAAAGGGCATGTACCAGCAGACGCCTCCCTCGTAAAGGTTTTCCTCCTCCCTCAGTTCGTTTAAATCATAGTCGAAATAATATTGGTAATCGGGCTTGTCCGCCCCCACGTCGTGGTTCCCCGCTACGCAGTAAAAGGGAATCTTGTCCTTCATCAGGCCGATGGCGTGGGCGGCGTTCTTCCAGTGCCGCTCCATCCTGCGGTTGTCCACAATGTCTCCCGTATGCACCACGCACAGGGCGTTAAGCTCCTCCTTGTGATTCACCGCAAAGGCCGCCATGTTGTTGAAGACCTTGGGGTACTTGTAGGCATAGACCTGGGTATCCGAAAACCAGAGCAAAGAGAAGGGGGTTGGCGCCGGAGTGGGGGTCGGCGCAGGCGTGGCCGTAGGCGCAGGCGTGGGGGTAGCGGTGGGTGCAGGGG
>CAYUHW010000105.1:0-6044 GCA_964444605.1 uncultured Christensenella sp.
GGAAGTTTACGCCGTTGACGGAGCCCTCCAGATGCCGCCCCCACAGAGCCGAGGGGGCATAGACGGGCAGTAAGTGTTCCTGATTGTTCTTTTTCATACCTTTTCTCCTTTTTTGTTGATGATTTTAATTGACCTCTCGGTCTGCTTTTGCGGACAACAGCTTTGAGCAGAGAAAGAAACTGCCTACTCCCTTGGCTCCCTCCGGACAACAATCCTGTGAATTGTTGTCGAGCTGTCGCCGAGAGAATCGAAGTGACTGAGGGAGAGAAGTGCTTTCATGCCTCTGCCCATAGACCGCCTTTAGACCGAGAGGGCCCCTTGGGGCTCCCAAAAAGAGAGCCCCCGATGAAACGGGCTTTATGCAGACACGGTGTGCTCGATTTTAATGAGCCAGAGGGGGTTGAGCACCTTGGCGGTGTAGGCCGCCACCTTGGCGCCCACGGTGCCCCGCTGGTTCAAAGGATCCGTAGCCCCCGCAGAGCCCTGAGGCTTGATGATGGTCTCCATAGCCCCTGCGCCGTCCACGTCAATGACCCCGTAGGCGTCTGCGCCGAAGACCAGGGTGGCGTGTACGGCAGGACAGCGGAAGGTGCTTTCGTCCATCTTCCCGCCGTCATCGGTGTATACCGTATCCCCGGCGTTGAAGCTGGCGGCCTCGTGAAGGCGGACGGTGTTGGTGCTTCTGTCAAAGGAGTTGGTGGCGGCAAGCTGGCACATCTCCCCGTTCACATAGATGTAGCCGCCGCCGGCGGACAAATAGGCCGCCTCCCTCTCCGTGGGCTCGTTCTCCAGCTCAAAGACCGGAGAGTTGGTCACCTTGCTCTTTACGGCGTTGAACACGCTCTGCTCATAGACCTTAGCCTCCGTGGACTCCACAAAGACCACGCCGAAGAGCCTGCCGATTTCTCCGGAGTAAATCTGCTCGGCGTTGGAGTACTTGCTCACGTCCTGCCACAGGCTGTCGTTCTGCAAATCATAGGTGGCGTCGGGGGAGCAGATGCACACAAAGTGGGGCTTTCTGGCGGCGCCGTCGGCTCCGGTGTAGAAGGGGCGGGCCTTGTTCTTCTTCAGAGTGCGGACGGCCTTGCGCACCTCCTCCACGGTGAGCTTGTCCCCTTCGGTAAGCTCATTTCTGGTGCCCTTGCCGTTGGCGTACTGGACGGAGGTGGTGGCGCACATGGCGTCTCGGGTGACCCACTCCACCACGGTGCCAAGCTGCTCGCCCAAAAGCTCGGCACTGTCGGCAATGATTGCATCGTAGGCGGTCAAATCCAGCAGGTCGCTGACCTCCACAAAGGCGCCGTACTGGCTGACCTCTGCCTCCACCTTGGACTGGGACAGGGACTGACCCGTGGGAGTGACCCCCTCCTGCAGGGTCAAAGCCTGGGTGTCGGGGGTAAAGAGCTCGTAGCGGCGGAACTCCACCCGCTTGCCGCTGTGGCGGGGGATGGAGCGCTTCTGGCCGAAGGTGGTGTGGACAAGGCGGGTCTTGGCGGTGTCCAGGAGCTTTCTGTCGTAAAAGGTCTTGTTAAAATAGGCGTTCTGGGTAGTATTCAGGGTAGTATTCATAGTATTTCCTCCTTATTATTGCTTGTTTTTTTGTTGTTAGTTTCGGTTTCGCTTCATCATGGCCTCAAGCGCCCTGAAGGCTTCGGGGCTCATGTGCATGTAATCCTCCCCCGGGGCAAGGGAACGGTTTGGCTTGGTGGGGCGGGGCAAGGCCCTTCGGTTTTCCGCCGCCTGGGTCAATTCCTCCATGGCCTGAGCCTTGGCGTTCTTGGCTTCCTTTTCCGCCTTGTATACCCGCAAAGCGGCGTAGGCAGGCAGTTCCTGCAAAAGCAGGGCAAAGTCCTCCTGCTGACAGGCCTCCTCCAAGTCCACCCCCTCAGGGAGCTTCCCCTCCTCGGCCAAGGTCAAAAGTTCCTCCACCGCTTCCTCAAAGGGATTGTGTTCTTTCTCCGCAGGCACAGGCTCTGCGGGCAGTTCGTTCTTTTTGAAGATACTCATCTTTTTCCTCCTTTGTTTATTCTGAGAACCTCTCCGGCTCCCGCTGTTTTTTGTTCGCTTTCTTCGTCTCGTTCCAAAATCTTCAGCACCTGCTCCTGCCCGTCAAAGCGCATAAGCTCCACGGTCTGTCTGGGGGTCAAAGCCCCTGCCTGCATAAGCTGCAGAAGAAGCTCGTTTTGGGCGGCGGCGCTGAACTTACTCTGCTTGGCGGCCTTTACGGAGATGAAAAACTCCACGGGCCTGCCCTCCGTGCAGCGGAGCAGTCCGCTGTGGAAGTACACCTCCCGGCTCACACCGTTTTCCGCAATCATCACCGGGCGGCGGTAGAAGTTGAATTCCCGCTCCACCTCTATCTCCATGCGCACCGCCTGACGGAAGCCCTCGTGAAGCTGCTCCGTGGCCATGCGGGCCCGCTTGGTGCTGGCCTCCTGCAGAGCCTGAATGGCGCTGGCTGCCGTGACCCCCTGACGGAAGTTCCCCCGGCTGGAGTCGTTGGCGCCGCTCTCCTCCTTGATGTCCTCCCGAATCTTCTCAATGTAGCTCATGAGATAGCTGGGCAGGGGCGGGGTAGTGAACCAGGTGATGCCGCTGAGACTCTCCCCTCGGTGTACCTCCTTGGACCAGTCCTTCAAATCCTCCTCGTCAAAGCCGGAGCTTTCCGTCACAAGGAGCTTGTTGCGGCTGGCCATAAAGGCGTTCTTCAGCACAATCTGATCCAGCTTGTCCGCATACCGCTGCTGCTTTTCAAACAGATCCACAATCCCAAAGCCCAAACAGCTTCCCTTGCGCACATACAGGGGAGTGAGAATAAAGGGGTACAGGCCGTGGGAAAAATACCCCTCCGGCTTCAGCTTTCGGCTGTCCGCCAGCACCACGCCTCCGCAAAGGAGGGCCATGTGCACCCGGGTGCGTCCGTTTTTGTCAGGAGCCGTCTTCCACCAGTACTCCAAAAGCAGCAGGGCGTCCCGCCTGTCTGCTAAAAGCACCTCGTCCATGGGGCGCCGGTCGCAGGCGTATACATCCTCCCCAATATAGGGCGCCTTCTCCGGGTAATGCTCTTCAATCCACTGGCGGGAGCGCAGGGAAAACTTGAAGACCCCACGCCCCTCCTGCAAATCATCGCACAGGGGGTCAAAGAGGATGCTTCTGTTGTCCACACTGCGGATGTAGGCGCCCCCCAAGCCCCCGTTGAGGCTGGGATCGTAGCCCACCTCCTGAACGCAGTAGCCCCCTACCAGCAGATCGTGCACCAGCTTGCGGTACTCAATGGGATACCCGCTCTCGTCATGGTTGCGGGCAATGAGGGCCTCCACAATCTGGGCCGTCTCTCCGTCCGCCCCCTTTTCGGGGGTAATCACCGCCTGAGGGCACTGCTCCATTAAATCGGCGCTGACACACTCCACGGTGGACTGAATCACGGGGGTTACGGGGCGGGGCTCGTTGGGATCGGTGACGGGCACGTCATACCAGTGATCCCCCCGATACATCCGCTCGTTGTTCTCCAGCCGCTGCCACTCTTGCATGTAGGCACTGCGGTAGGAGTCAAAGAGGGCGTAGGCTCGCTGGGCAAGGAGCTTTTCGCCCCCCTCTTTGTCCTTTTTGTTCATACTCTTCTTCCTTTCTTTCTCTTGTTTTTTCCTTATACCCCGCTGAATCCGTCCCTCGTTTTGATTATGGGCGAAGAGAAGGGGTCATAGACGGGGGCGGGCCTCTCCTGCTTCTCCTTGGCAGGGAGGGGCCTGGACATAAGCCCGTAGCGGAGAGCCTCCGGGGCGTGATCCTCACAGCGGCTGCTTACATCCTCGCAGTCCTTTTCGTCATAGGTCAAAAGGGGCAGGGTGCGGATGAGATTTTTGCAGGCGGAGGAGATACTCAGGCGGGGAAGCTCCCCTTCCTCAACCTTCAGGGCCTCCCGCACCCGCTGCCAGCCTGACAAACGCCGATTGTCCGCCGCCAAAAGGGGCACGCCGTTCTTTTGGAACACATCCGCAATGCACTCTCCCTGCCGTCCCCCCAGACCCCGCTGCTGCCATGCGTCCGGAGAGGCCACGGTGTAGGCAATCTTCTCCCCCTTGCTCAGGGACACCACCCGGCGGGCAATGTCGCTGGACAGGGTTTCCTTTATATACAGCTCCCTGTACACAATCACCCGTCCCTCCGGGGACACCGCAAACCACAGCACACAGCAGGGATCGCGGTAGCCCCAGTCCATGGCGCGGAACCGCCGCCAGTGGGCGGGAATCTCCTTTGGCTCCGTCACATGGACATCCCGGCGAAATTCAGGGAAGTATTGCCCCTGCAGGACATCCCAGTCCCCGTCCAGATACGCCCGCCGCAAATGCTCCGGCAAGGCCAGCAGACTCTTTTTGTACCCGGGATCCCCCTCCATCAGCACGGGGTTGTCCGCAAGCCGGGCGGGGATGAACACATAGTCCTGTTCCTCCTCTCCCTCCCGATACCGGCGGTCGATGAACAGCCGCTTGACCCACCCGTGGCCGATGCCCCCGGGGTTGCAGGTATAGTACATTCTGGGAGAAAAGTCCCGCCGCACGGAGCGGTTGCAGGTAGTAAGGAATTGCATCTGGCTTTCCGAAAAGTGTGTGGCCTCCTCCAACCCCACCACGTCATACTCCTGACCCTGGTATTGATACACGTCCCGCTCCAGCTCGCAGTAGCCAAGGCGGATGCGGGAGCCGTTGGGGAACAAAAAGCTCCGCTGGCTCTGGTTGTACTGGGCGATGCCGTGAAGCTCCTTGAGCAAGGGGCGCAGGTGGTTTTCCGTCAGCTCCGGCAGTGTCCGCCTGAGCAGAAGAAGCTGCAGTCCCTCATACCGAAGCCCCAGCAACACAAACTTCCGCCGCATGGCCCAGCTTTTCCCGCCCCCTCTTGCCCCGCCGTAGGCCGTATGGCGGGCGGTGGAGAGGAAAAAGGCCGCCTGCTTGGGGTTGGGCGTTCCCTGTAAGGTGACTTTCATCGGCTGTATGCCTCCGCCCCCGCTTCCATGGTGATGGTGAGCCCCTCAGGAGCGGAATCCGTCTTTTCGGGCTCCAGCTCCTTTAAGGCCGACAGGGCTACCTGATAGCTCAGTTCCCCCAGCAGGGCCCGCTCCATAATATAGGCGGCAATGCGGCAAAGGGCTTGGGAAAGGAGCTTCTGCTTCCAGCGGGCTCCCTTCTCGCCGTGGGCTATGGCCACAAGTTCTTTTGGGGAAAGCCCCAGCCTTGCGCTAAGACCGTAGAGGGTGTAGGGAATCTGCCGTTCCGTATATCCTCCGTTCTTTAGCTCCGTACGCTCTCTTGTGCCGTCGCACCGGGAAAAGTAGTCCTCCGCCGCCTGCTGCCAGCGTTCTCTTTCCAATCCCCTCCTTTCCTGTTTTTGTTCCATATTGCGTCTCCTTTTCGCACCGTTTTTTGGGTGGTTCCCGGGTGCATCTATACTGTACCCCGGAACAATCTCTCAAAATTCTCAGAATTTTCCTTTTCTGATATGTTTCTTTTGCCCCGCACACAACTCTGAGGGATACCTTTCTCTCTCATCCCCGACCTCTTGTTCGCCGGGGAGAGCCGAACGAGGCAAGAGGACTCTGCTCACTTCCGCTTTTCACCGCATAAGCAACTTGCTACCCCATGGCTCCCCTGTGCAAGGGGAATTGCGAAGCAATTCGCCCCGACCCCGAAGGGGACAAAACCCACCTGTGATGGGTTTTGAGGGGCTGGCAAATCGAACAAAGTGAGATTTGACTGAGGGGTTGACTTATACCAGAAAGACGACTTATGGCGGCAATCTTAACGAGCATATTCCGCTATTAAGTCAATCCCTCAGTCTTGTTCCTTCCGCTTGCGCTCCGGTCACAATCCAGCTCCCTTTACACAAGGGAGCCGGGGATTGCAAAAGCTCTTCCGTTCGCTTTTGCTTTTATCCGCACAAGCAGCTTAAAACGCATGGCTCCCCTTATTGGGTAAGGGGAGCTGTCTGCGGAGCAGACTGAGGGGTTGACTTATACCAGAAAGACGACTTATGGCGGCAATCTTAACGAG
>CAYUHW010000106.1:0-6023 GCA_964444605.1 uncultured Christensenella sp.
ATCTTGGCCTTCTATTATAATAATAAGATTCTGGTCAAGCGGCTCATTGCCGGGCCCGGAAGCTGGGTGAATATAGACGAAGAAGGCAGCGTGTATGTAGACGGCGTTCTCCTGGAGGAGCCATACCTTACGGAGAAAGCCTTTGGGGAATGCAATATCGAGCTTCCCTATCAGGTGCCGGACGGCCGTTACTTTGTCATGGGAGATCATCGTTCCACCTCCGTTGACAGCCGCAATACGGCGGTTGGCTGTGTGGCAGAGGAACAGATTGTAGGTAAGATTGTGTTTCGAGTCTGGCCCTTTGAGACCTTTGGGCTGATTCAGTGATAGAGAAGGAAAGGATAAGGGAGGAACGGGAAATTGAAGATTTCCCAGAAAGCGGAGGCTTTCCGTAAAAACAGAATACGGCGTCATGCTTGGCAGAGGGTAGTCTTTGGGGCTGCCTGTGTTGTCGTGTTCTGCACGGTCTACGCTTTGATTCTGCCCGCCATCACCCTGGAGGAGGATGTTTTCTGCGGCTTGCAGGAGCATGTTCACGGGGAGAAGTGCTACGGGCAGCACCTTGTCTGCACCTTGGAAGAAGGGATTGCACCGCATGTGCATTCGGAAGAATGCCGTCAGATGCAGTCCGTTTTGTCGTGTGCTTTGCAGGAGCAGGAAGGCCATACTCATTCCGAAGAGTGCTTTGATGGGGAGAATCCCGATGTGCTTCTTTGCGGGCTGGAGGAAGCGCCCCGGCATTCCCATAATGAAATGTGCTATACGGAGGAATCCGTTCTTGTTTGCACCGTGGAGGAGGATTTGGAACCCCATGTCCACGGCGAAACATGCTTTGAGCCTCTTTTGATTTGTGAGCAGGAAGAGCATACCCACAGCCTTCTTTGCTATTCCGACCCCAATGCCGATAAGGAATCCCGCTCCCGCTGGGAGCGCACCCTGCCCAAAACCCTTACCGGCGACTGGGCGCAGGACATTGTGGCCGTGGCCCAAAGCCAGCTTGGGTATACTGAGAGCACAAGGAACTATACCCTGGCGGAAGACGGCTCCAAGAAGGGCTACACCCGCTACGGCGACTGGTACGGCAATCCCTATGGGGAGTGGTGCGCCATGTTTGTTTCCTTCTGCAGCCAGTATGCAGGAGTGCCCCAGGATGCCATGCTCCACGAAATGAGCTGTATGCGCATGGTGAACAACCTGACCGCTATCGGCGTATTCCATAAGTCTTCCGAAGGCTATGCCCCTCAGTCCGGGGACATTATCTTTTTCCAGCGGGAAGGGGAGCCCATCCCCGGCCATGTCGGCATTGTGACGGAAGTCAGCGGCGCCAATTTGACCACCATCGAGGGCAACCGCGGCAATCAGGTGGCCAAGGCTTCCTATACCTTGGACGATGGAGACATTTTGGGCTATGCCTCCATGGCAGAGATCATGGAGCGCTTTGCTCCTGAATCTACGGCGGAACCTTCTGCTGAGCCTTCCGTGGAGCCTTCTGCAGGCGCTTCCATGGAACCCGCAGAGCCTTTAGAGTCTCCCGTACTTCCTTCCGAAGAACCGGAAGCATCCTCTCAGCCGGAGTTTACCCCTGCACCCTCTGAGGATGGGGCAGAGGACACCCCTCTTCCCTCCGAGGAAGCTTCTGCAGAGCCTTCTTCTGCTATAGAAGCACCCGTGCCCACGGCGGAGCCTGCTTCAACGCCCGCCCCCGTTCTTCCCGAAATCTCTATAGTTTCCGACGAAAATGATACTTCCCGCGGCCGTTCCGACGCTTATGCCCTTGCAGGGGAAACGGTCTATTTCCGTGTATCCGCAATCCGTCCCGCCAAGGGGGCTGCCAATGAATCCCAAGACTCCATTGCCCCTGCAACGGAAGAAGCAGAAGAAAATGCCCTTCCCGCCGAAGATGAAAATGCAGAAGAATCCCCTGCTGATATAGAAGAAGATTCCTCCGCACTTCAGCAGGAGCAGGAGGCTTTGCCCGAAGCGGCAGAGGAGCCTGATGCAGTGAATGAGGCCGAGCCCTTGCCCACGGAAGACCTTTCTGCACCCTTGGATCAGGAGTCTCCCTTAGAGGAAACTCCCTCGGAAGGACCTTCTGCTGATTCACCCCTGCTTGTTACCCTTCCTGCTACCAAAGGTCTCTTTGACTGGAGACTGGAGGATACGGCGGAGCCCGGCGCCGTCTGGGCGTCTTCCCAAGGCAAAATTTCCCTGCAAACAGGGGAAAACGGCCTCCAATATCTTGTCATCCATAAGGCTGAATCCGCCATCGTGCGCCTGACCTTCCCCGAGGGCGAGGTCTATTCCGCCTTTGCCAAGGGCCTTAACGGTCAGGCCGATACCCTTGTATCCTATGAAGATTCCACGGCTTCCGTCTCCCATCTGCTCATGACGGAGACTCCTGCCTGCTGTCTCACCGCCCATACCCATGGGGAAGATTGCTATGGGGAGGACGGGGAATGTCTCTGCGGCCTTACTGAGCATACCCATGGGGAGCTTTGCTTCCTGGGCACTCAAACCGTCTTTGCCTATGAGGATGGGGAACTGTCCATGTCCGTCACCGCCTATAGCCGTGAGCCTTTGCCCGAAGGCACCGTGCTCACCGTAGCGCCTCTTGAGGAGGAAGAGGCTTGTTTGCGCTACGCAGACTTTGCCCAGACCCTGTCTCCCGAGGAAGGCGCCGCTCTGCTTTTGCGGCGGGTGTACCTTTCCGTAAACGATGCACCCTTGGATGAGGATGCCTATCGGCTGACGGTCTCCGTTCAGGTGAACATGGACGTCACCAACGCCATGGTGGAACTGCTTGCCCTCAATGGGGAAGAGGGGGCGTCCGCTGCAGATAAGGGCATCATCGTCACCGCCCTGGAGGGCTCCGGGGACGGCATTTCTGAAGGCGAAAGCGTGCTGGCTCCTCTGGGCGAAGAGATTCCCGCCCTGACCATCGCCCTTCAGAACGGCGAATTGGCGCTCCTTGCCTCCACCACCGCCAATCCCACCTATACGGTTCAGTATTATGCCAATATACCTAGGTTCAAAAACAGCAGTACGGTTGATAAGCATTTGACGATTATCGATACGACTGGTGGAAATTTGCCTGTAAACGGAACAACACCGGTTACAAAAGAGCTGTACCTTGAGCCAACAGGAAGCAAAACATCTCAAAATCAAGGAGACGATACGGATTTGTATGTTGTCGCAACCGAGCTTAAGCTGACGCAAATGTATGCTGACAATACATATGAATACGTTAAAGCTCCAAATCCGTCTTATATCAATAAGCTTTTGGATAACGAGAATTATAATCTGCAAGAGATTTGGGTGCTTAAAAGCGGAAAAGTGCCGACCAGCACAGAACGGGATGATTGGGACATTTATCCTGCCGGCAAAATTCATTTTACCAATCGGGAAAACATTGCGGTCAATGATGATAGCATCGTGTATTTGGCTACCGGCAGCGTTCTCCGCATGGTTTATAACGTGTCCAATGCCAGTTTCAATGACAACGCAAAATTCTATGACTATGATATAACCAACGGAAAAGATTCTTCCGATAGATGGATGACGGGTACTGCCGGTATAAATAGCCCATCAAATTACACCGCCAATGGCATAACAAAGTGGGATGACCATCGTGACGCTCTTGCTTTTGGAAATGACAATACGGGAACAGGTCTGTCAAAGTATCTGTTTGCGGGTTCGTTCCTGCTAAACAAGGCCAGCGGGGAATTCAAGAATTGTACTTTTGGGATAGCAAAGTCTTTTTCCGGCACAATCGTTTATGATGAAAGAATTATCGCCCCAAAGCTGTTCAACGAAACTACGGAAGAAGGCGTAACCGGGCGGCATGACCATAATGGAACTCTGACTTTTGAAAGAGTTGGCGATACATATACTCTATCTTCAGTGTCTGTGTCGAATGCAAAAGGTGCGTCCGGATTGCAAAACTTTTTCCATCCGTCTCCCAAAAGCGGAACTACCCATACTCATATCCTGACCAACAACTTCTGGCCTTTGGATAACGCTCCGGGAGTAGGAGAAACCCGTGATCCCATGTTTGGCAAAACGGACGATCCCGTGAAATACGTTGGCTACAACAACGATTCTTACAAGAGCGGAAATATAGTTGAGGCGACGGAATCATTTCCCGTTAGTGATGACGGAAAGGCCCACAACTCCTTCTTTGGCATGCAGTTTGCCATTTCCTTTGAATTGACCGAAGATTATGTGGGACCCTTGGAGTATTACTTCTTCGGCGACGATGATATGTGGGTCTTCTTGGGCAACAAGTTAGTCTGCGACATCGGCGGCGTACACTCTTCCGTGGGCGAGTATGTAAACCTTTGGGACTATATCGATAGAAGTACGATAGAGTGGAAAGTAGACGAGGCGGGAAATAAAACGAAGGAATATACTCTCACCTTCTTCTACACCGAGCGAGGCGCTTCCGGCTCTACCTGCTACATGAACTTCACCCTGCCCTCTGTTACCGGTGCCAGCATCTCCCAGAAAACCGGCAGCTTGAAGGTAGAGAAGGAAGTCGTAGGCGAGCATAACCCCGGTGAAGAATTTGAATTCAATATCAATTTCTTTGAAGCTGATGGCACCACTCCCATTCTGGACGACTATGTATACACTCGCTACAATGCCAATGGAGAAGAGCTGAATTCCGACCTAATCATCCATGACGGCGGCAGCTTTAAGCTGTGTGCGGGCGAATATGTCATCATTCAGTATCTGCCCTACGGTGTGCAGTATGAAATAGTTGAGGTTGCTAAGGACGGATATAAAACTTCCTGCAAGGTGGACGGCGTCATTCAGGAGGGCGGTACAGCCCACAGCACCATTGTGCGGGGAGCTACCAATACCGTAACCTTTACCAACACCGTGAGCCGTACAGACATGAAGCTGAAAAAGCTGGGCATGAACGGCATGGAGACCATCCCCCTGTCCAATGTAACCTTCACCCTGGCCGACAGCCGCGGCAACACGGTGCATGTGGTGGATCGGGGCAATGGTTCCTATGAGGTGCCTATCTCTTCTGCCGGAATAGCCGAAGGAGCGGAATATTACATTGCCCTTGCCTCCAATCCTGACTTTGTTGTGGGAGTGTCCGGTTCAACGCAGGGCACACAGCTTACCCTTCAAAGCAAGAATGAGGATACCGGTCAAAAGAAATGGGTTGTTTACCGCCAGAAAGATGGCTCCTATAGCTTCCTGTTGCCCGGCACCAATCAATGGATGGAGTTGGATGACGGCAACACGGAGAACGGGCACAAGGTGCATCTATATGGAAATGATGCCAATCCCACGAACAGCGATAACCAGAAGTGGTTTCTCCAGCCCAATTCCGACGGAACCTTTACGCTAAAGCCCCGTGCGGCAGTGTTGAATGGTTCCAATGCCGTGCTGGATGTGTATGGCGGGTTGGTGTCCAACGGTACGGCCATACAGGTGTATGCTTCCAATGGTTCCGATGCCCAGAAGTGGCTGCTGGTACCGGTGAATCCGGCGGCGGCGGCGCAGACGGTGACGGAGGTCAAGACCAACGAGAAGGGCGAGCTGACCGTCTCCAACCTGATCCCCGGGGTCTATACCCTTACGGAAACCACTCCCGATGGCTATAAAGATCTCCAGCCCATTAAGGTGCGTGTAAAGGCAGGGGGCAAGCTGGAATTGGTGGAGGATACCGGCAACGGCCTTGTCACCATCGGCGAAGACGGTTTGCTTTTGCAGGTGCAGAACGTGCCCGTAGATAAGACCCTGACCCTCACCAAGAAGGTCAACGGCGTCACCGACATAACCGACTTCACCTTTAAGGTGAGTTATACGGCGGGCGAGGAGACCATAGAGAAGGAAATCTCCCTAAAGGATGGGGAGAGCAGCTCCATCGAGGGCATTCCTCACGGGGCAACCGTCACCATTTCGGAATCGAATTATGACGGCTTCACCGTGGCCTATTCCAAGGCGGAGGAGGAGCAGGAGACGCTGATTGCCAACGAAAGCTCCGTCACCATCGAGCATATAAC
>CAYUHW010000107.1:0-6003 GCA_964444605.1 uncultured Christensenella sp.
GACAATACCATCAGTGCCGCCAACACCATGGCCATCAGCGAAAAAAGCTTGGATTTCTTCATTAGTAGTTTCCTCCTCAATTTTTTAATTGATTTTTTAACTCTTTTCGCTTACAATAAAATTTAGCGGAAAGAGCGGCAGACATATCTTTCCCTGCGGTTTGCATGAACTTTGGCGAGGCATGCAAGCCGCTTTTTTACACCTCCTCCTTCATTGCATCACGGATGGGTTACTTGAGTTTCCTGACGGACCCCCGCACTACAAGCCGGAGGGGAAGGATCTCCTCCTGTTTGGGAAGGGTCGGGTCTTCGATATGCTTCAGCAGCAATTCCACTGCTTTCTGCCCCTTTAAGGAAATCTGCTGGCGGATGGTGGTGAGCCCCGGGGTCATAAACCGGGAGATCTCCACATCGTCAAAACCGATGATGGAATAGTCATCGGGCACCCGCTTGCCGGCTTCAAAGAACCCCTTTGCGGCGCCGATGGCCAAAATATCGGCGGCGGCCACAACCCCGGTGGCGGGGAAGGGGGAGGCCATCAGGCGGGAAGCCAGGTCAATGCCGCTGTTGTAGTCGATCTGACCTTCAAAAATGTACTCCTTGCGGTAGGGAACCGAAAACTCGTCCAGCGCTTGCCGATAGCCCAGCAGGCGCTTTTTCATTACGCCGTTCTCCTTCATCTGTCCGGCGAAGAAGGCAATGTGCTCGTGGCCGTTTTCCAGCATGTAGCGGGTGGCCAGATAGCTGCCGTAGGCATCGTCGATGCGGATGTTGTGGTAGTAGTGGTCGTTGCAGTAGCTGTCAATCAGCACAATGGGAATCTGGGTTTTCTTCATCTGCTGATAGAAATCGTCGGGATACATGCCGATGACGATAATCCCGTCCAGATTCCGCTTCTTGGCCAAAGTCAAATAGCTTTCGTTGGCATCCGTGGCGGAGATGAGGATGTGGTAGCCCTGCTGGCGGGCGTAATATTCGATACTGCCCAGCACCTCGCTGTAAAAACTGTTTTGAAACATGAGCCGCTCTCCGGGCTCCGTTTGGGGCACCACTACGCCGATGAGCTTGGAGTCCCGCATACTGAGGCCTCGGGCGTTTAAATCGGGCACATAGTCCAGCTCCTCAATGGCCGCCATGACCCGCTGCTTGGTTTCCTCGGAGATGGGACGCTTCCCGCTTAAAACATAGGAAACCGTAGCGGTGGTGACCCCTGCCTGCCGAGCCACATCCTTCAGGGTGGTTCTTGCCATGATACCGTGCCTCCTCTCTGATCTTTGGAATTTAAACGTTTAAACTCTAATTCTGTGTTTATGATAATCGCTCATGGCCTGTTTGTCAATAGTTTTTCGGATTATTTGGAAATATCCATTGACAAGCTTTGAAATGTTGCTATACTTTAAGCAGAAAAGCAGTTTAAACGGTTAAATTAAAACGAGAGGTATTTCTATGGGTCGATACTTACCAACCGGAAACGAGAGGATTTCCCTGCCGAAACTCAATGAGCAAACGGCCGGCGTGGAGGACTTCACCTTCCTTTCCATGCAGCATAAGGGGCTGATTGAGGTCAGGGGAAGCCAAAATACCCCCCTGATGATGCCTTTTGTGCAAGAGGAGGGGGCGGAACTTCCCCTTTCCCATATGCAGTGGGAGCGGGCGCACCATTGGATTCCCACCCTTCACGCCAAGGCCGGGGCGAATGCCTTTGCCATGACCGTGCTCACCCCCGTGGGGGAACGGGGCTTTGCCGTAAAGCTCTCCCTTACGGCGGGGGAAGAGACGGAGGTGCTCTGGGGGCTGAAGGGGTGCTGGGACAGCAGCTGGCACTGCGTCAACGAGGATAAGGAGCTGGACGGCAGGGCCCGCTGTTATGAAAGCGGCTGGAACGACAGTTTGATCTTCGATTTTCGCTGCGGGACGCCTATGTTCGCCTTTGCGCCCATGTGCAATCGGAAAACGGAGGATCTCTATTTTGCCGAGGGCAATAGTATCTGCTACTCTCTTTTTAAAAGGGAGACGCTGAAAAAAGGGGAAACTGCGGAACTAATCTTCTACTGGGGGCTGGGCTACGAGGAGGTGGCCGCCGCCACCAGCGCCAAGGAAATGCTTCGCCGAGGCTGGGAGTGGGAGTACGCCCGCACGGCCCGTTGGCTGGATGAAAGAGCTTGCTCTCTGGCAACCGAAAAGCGGACACGGCTCTACAACACCAACCTGTTCTTCTGCATCTTCTATTCTACGGGCATCACCTTGGATACGGAGGAGCTGGTGTGCGCCACCAGCCGGGGCACCCGCTACTATGTCAGCGCCGCATACTGGGATCGGGACGTGCTTCTGTGGGCTTTCCCGGCCATACTGGAGGCAGATGCTGAGCTGGCGGGGGAGATGCTCCGCTATGTGTTCGGACGGCAGGGGCGGAATCTGGGCATTCATTCCCGCTATATTGACGGCACGGTCTTGGAGCCGGGCTTTGAGCTGGATGAATTGATGGCCCCCCTCATTGCCTTGGAGGCCTATGCGGATAAGACGGGGGACAGGGAGATTTTGGAGGAGCCTCAGGTGCAACAGGGCATTTGCCGCATTTTAAAGATTCTGCAGTCCGTAAAGCATCCTGAAATTGCCCTGTACGAAACCTTTCTTCAGCCTACGGACGATGAGATTGTGCATCCCTATCTGACCTACAACAACGTGCTGGTCTGGCGGGGGCTTCGGGCTTTGGAAAAGCTGTATCCAAACAGGTACGGGTTTCTTGCCGAGCAGGCGGAAAAAGTGAAGGCCGCCGTTTACGGGCACTGCGTATTTAAAACGGAGGAAGGCAAGCCCTATTTTGCTTGGTCGGTGGACTTGCAGGGGCATCACAATATTTACGATGAACCTCCCGGCAGTCTGCAGTTATTGCCCTATTACGGCTTCTGCAGTTCCGAGGATGAGATTTGGCGCAGTACGGTTTCCATGATTCGTTCTCCTTTATATGCGTACAGCTTTGCGGATTCTCCCATAGCGGAAATCGGCTGCGCCCATGCTCCCTATCCCTGGATTCTCAGCCTGTGCAACAGCCTCCTTTGCGGACATGCGCAGCAGGCCTTCAGAGAGCTGGAGGTGCTGGAGATGGACAACGGCATTGCCTGCGAAAGCGTGGATCCCGTCAGCGGCCGCTGCACCACCGGCGCCGCCTTTGCTACCTGCGCAGGGTTTTTGTGCCACAGCATGAAACGGGCGGACAAGGAGGGATTTTGTGCGGAATGATTTAAAGCTGCGGCCTTGGTCCGTGTCCTGCAAAGGACAGGGCTGGGCAGAGGATTTCTATGAGAGCATCTTCTTTATGGGAAACGGGCGGCTGGGTATTCGGGGCTACGCTTCCTCCGAGCCCGACCCCCGTCCCGTGCAGAGAGGCATGTATCTTGCCGGTATCTTTGGGGAAATTAAGCCCGGCATTACGGACTTTGTCCACCTGCCCACCCCGGTATACGAGAAAATTTATATAGACGGGGAGGAGGGGGCGCTGATTTCTCCCATAGAGCGGGTGCTGGATATGCGCCATGCCCTTTTGACCCTGCGGTATACCCTGCAGGCAGGGGGCAAGCGGCTGGAGGTGACCCATGAGCGGTTTTTGCCCAGGGAGCACCCGGCCTTCATTCTGCAGAGGCTGGTGCTGATTCCCGACAGGGACATGGATATCGCAGTGCAAAGCGGCATTTTGACGGACAGCTGCAACAGCCCCATTCCCGACGATCAGACCAAGACCAACGGGGAAACCGTTCAGCTTTCCCGCCTTAGCTCCCTTTCCTCTTCTCAGGAGGGCATTCGCTGTGCCTTTGAGATTGCGGGAACCCGCCTGAGCGTCACCCAAGAGGTGCAGTTTCACCCTTCCCGGTTCCGCTATGTCCGTGGGGAGGGGGCAGAGGCCGTGTATGAAGCCAAGGGGGCTTTGGGGGAAAGGCTGGTCTTTGACAAAGCCGCCGCCGTGCTGACCTCTCGGGACGAAGATCCCCGCATCGCCCCCCTTCCGAAAGAATGGGACTATGACGGGCTTTTCACTGCGCACAAAGAGGCGTGGGAAAAGGTGTGGAATAGGTGCGACCTGCCCCTTCCTTCTGCCGAGGAGGAGATACAGACCGGTCTGCGCTTTGCCATGTTTACCCTTATGGGAAGCTGTAATGCCAAGGATCCCACCGTCAGCATCGGGGCGCGGGGCTTGAGCCACGGGCGGTACAAGGGTTGTTACTTCTGGGATACGGACATGTTCATGCTGCCCTTCTTCCTTGAAAATGACTTGGAGGCCGCAAAGAACCTTTGCGAGTACCGTGTCCGCTCCCTGCCCGCCGCCAAGACCCATGCCTTGAAGATGAACACCCAAGGGGCCCGCTACCCCTGGATGGCGGCTTTGGACGGAAGCGAGCAGTGCGAAACCTGGGACATCGGCTGCAGCGAACTGCACATCACCGCAGACGTAGCCTATGCCTTGGACGGCTACTGCAAAAAATCGGGGGACGAGGACTTTTATCTTCAAAAGGCCGCCCCGGTGTTTATTGAGACCGCCCGCTTCTGGGTCAGCCGCTACACCTACCGCCCCGAAACCGGGGAGGCGGACCTGCTGTTTTGCAAGGGGCCGGACGAATACTGCGGCATCACCCACAACAACCTGTTTACCAACGTTATGGTGCAGCACAATCTGAAGCTGGCGGTGCAGGCGGCCGGGGACTTGCAGAAAAAGGCCCCTGCACTATATGAAAAACTGCACCTGACCCAAGAGGAAATTTGCCGCATGGAGGCTTTAAGCAAGGCCGTCAAATGGCCCCATGACCCCCTTACGGGGCGGTTGCGGCAGGACGAAACCCTCCATCTGCTGGAGCCTGCGGATTTGGAGCAGATTAAGCCCAATGCGCAGGCCAGCTACCATCGGGTGTGCTTTGACAGGCTTCAGCGGTACAAGGTCATCAAGCAGGCGGATGTACTGCTTTTGATGACCCGCCTGCCCCAACTGTTTACACAGAAGCAGAAGATTGAAGCGTGGGAAGACTTTGAGCCCATCTGCCTCCACGATTCCACCTTGAGCTTTGCCAGCCACGCTCTCTTTGCTTTGCAGAACGGCCTTGAGGAACAGGGGTATGGGTATTTGAAAAAAGCCCTGCTCCTGGACTTAAAAGACATCATGGGCAACACGGGGCGGGAGGGGCTCCACCTTGCCTGCATGGGGGAAGCCTGGCAGGCGGCCATGGCGTGGATAAAAAGCACGCCTCAATAAAATGTAAATAAAAAACGCCGAATGCTCGGCGTTTTTGTTTGTCTGTTTTCTTACTTGCTCTTTACGTAGGTGTGCAGGGGATGGACGCAGTACTCGTTGTAGGGATACTGATCCGTGGTCACATAGCCTGCAGGGGCGTCGATGAGCTGGGGAATGCGGTTGACGATGGTGGCGCAGGTCATCTCCACCGTGGCGGGACGGTTGACGGACACCGTGGTCTCAGGCTCGCCCAGGAAGGTCCAGTCGTTGCGGTCAAACTCGTCGGGTGCAAAGACCTTGCCCACGCACTCGGTCTCAAAGGTGATGCCTTCCTCGGTGAGGGTGGTTACCACGGCCCGCATGCCCGTGGGCTGGCCGGCCTTGATGGTGGCGTTGAGGGTGGTGGAGAAGAGGTCCTCGGTGTGGGTGGTGGGGTAGCACTTCTGGGTCTGGGAGATGATGTGCAGGTTCATCTTGCTGCACAGCCAGCCGTTCTGGTTCCACATGTAGCTGGGAACGTACTGACCGCTCTCAATGAGCTCCTGCAGTTCCTCGGCGGGCATGGTGTTGATGTTGGCAATTTCCTTCTCAAAGCGCTCCATGGAGAAGCCTGCTCCGTGTCCCTCAGCCAAAGCAATCCCGTAGTCCTCTACGTTGTACCAGCTGCTGCCCAGAATCTTGTTGATTTTGAAGGAGGAGCCGGCCAGGTTGGTGACCATGGTGCCCCAAACCAGGTCGCAGTAGCCGACGCCGGTGAGGGTGCAGTTGCCTTCCTTGGCAAGGGCG
>CAYUHW010000108.1:0-5956 GCA_964444605.1 uncultured Christensenella sp.
ATTTTGTCCCTGACCCTCAGCGTGGTGCTGTTTTTATCCGCCAGCGCCTTCTGCGCTTACATGGAGGCCTCTTTGACGGGGGTGACCCAGGTGCAGGGCGTGCAGGAGGCGGATATCCTCTACCACAGATGGTTCAGCGAGGAGAATCTGGCGGAAAACAGGCAGGAGACCCTCTTCAAAGAGCTTATGGACGTAAACGGCGTGGAAGAGGGGGTCTACTTTACCAACATTATGAAGGTAGTGACCTTTGATGCGGCGGATTTAACCCGGGAGGCCGCAAAATCGCTGGAGGACTATGACCTGTACGGCATGGGGGCAGGGGTGTACCTGCTGTTTGTGCGGGATGAGAACTTTGCGGCTCTGTGCAAAGACAACGGCGTGGATTCCAACCTGTACATGAACCCGGAAAGCCCTTTGGGACTGGTGTGGAACAAGTACACCGAGGTGCTGGAAAACGAGAAGGGGGAAAGCAGGCTCAGGGAAACGGAGTGGTTTGCCCGCTTTCCCGCCTCCTGTGGGTACAGGCAGATACAGGAGATCCTGGAGGAGAACGGAAAGACCTGGTACCTTTACGGCACGGAGGACGGGAAGATTATCTACCAGCCCGAGGATTGGGACGGGGAAGAGAGCTCCCTCATTTTTCGCAGCGGGGAGGAAGCGGAAAGAAATGTGGAACTGCAGGTAGGGGCGGCGCTGAAGGAGAGGCCCTTCTTTTTGGAGTATGCCGACGCTATCTACCTAATCTATCCCTTCTCCGCCCAGAAGACGGTCGTAGGGGAGGATGTGCGCACCACCTTGACCTATCTTTTTATGGCGGAGAACCACAGCGCCGTGTACGAAGACATGGAGGAGCGGCTTTGGGATGGGGACGGGTATCTCTACGATCTTACCGCCGGCCACGAAAACGAGCGGGCCATGCTGCTGGTCATGCGGGTGTTCTCCTACGGCTTCATCGTCCTCATCAGCCTTATTGCCATGGCCAACGTCTTTAATACCATCTCCACGGGGCTCATGCTCAGGCGGCGGGAGTTTGCCATGCTCAGGAGCGTGGGCTTGACCCAAAAGAGCTTCTATAGGATGATGCGCTATGAGTGCTTGATTTACGGCATCAAGGGGCTGTTCTGGGGGCTGTGCCTGTCCTTTGGAATTATTGTCCTTATGTATAGGGTCACCATGGAGGGCATGGACACGGGCTTCTTTGTTCCCTGGGGGAGCGTAGCGGTGGCGGTGGGCAGTGTGTTTGCGGTGGTCTTTGCCACCATGCTCTACGCCGCCGGGCAGATGAAGGGGGATAACCCTGTGGACACTTTGAAGAACGAGAACCTGTAAGGAAAAAACGGCTTGCCAGCGGGGGCGTCTGCGTGTATACTGAAACAAAAATGTATGAGGAGGCGCCCCATGGGATTTAATGCCGAGATGCAATATGACGAGGAGTTTGCCCAAAAGGTTATGAAGGCCTTTGTGCGGCAGGGGATTATCGTCATGCTCCCCGCCCAGCTAAAAAAGCGGAAGGTACTGCTGGATTATCTGGCGGAGGACTTTGAGCAGGGACGCTCTTACACGGAGCAGGAGGTCAACTTTAAGATCCTGGATCACTACGATGACTTCTGCACCGTTCGGCGGGAGCTGGTGGAGTTTGGTTTGCTCACCCGCAAGAAGGGCGTTTACACAAGACCCGAATAAGACGGGATGCAAGAAGAGGCTTTCGGGCCTCTTTTTTGTGTGCAGACAAACTATATTCTCCCCTTTATAAAAGAAGGCAAGAACTTTTAAGCCTTTTACAAGGTTAAAAGCTGAATACTTTGAAAGTTGCATTCTTTCCCTTGGCTCCCTCTGCACAACAGTCCGGTGAATGGTTGCTGGGCTGTCAGATGACAAGTAGTGGTATCTGACTGAGGGTGAGATAAGTGCCATATTAGCGCAAACAGCTTCATCTCTTCCTCCGCAACGCAAGAATCGTTTGAAATTTTCAGATGAAAAAAGAGACCCCAAAGGGGTCTCTAAAGAGGCAATGTTCTTAGTCCCAGATGTGGTAGCCCATGAGCCAGTGCTGTTTCCAGTACGAACTGGTGAGGATGGAGGAGCTGGTGATACGCACCTGTCCTGCGCCGGAGCTGGCGTCAATCATCTTGCCGTTGCCCAGATAGATGCCCACATGCCCCTTGGACATGGTACTGCCGCTGAACACCAGCACGTCGCCCTTCTTAGCCTCGCTCATGCTGGTATAGCGGGTGTACTTGGAGCAGGAGCGCCAGGTAATGGAGGTCATGTAGCTTTGCTTGACCCCTGCCTGATTGAGGCACCAGTATACAAAGCCGGAGCAGTCGAACTTGCTGGGGCCCTTGGCGCCGCTGACATACTTGCAGCCCAGCTTGCTCTTGGCGATTTCGATGAAGTTATCGATCTTGGAGCTGCTGGAGGAGGAGGGCTTCTTGGTGGTCTTGGGGGTGGCGGTGGGCTTAGCCGTGGCCTTGCCGGGCTTGGGCGTGGCCGTAGGCTTGCTGGTCTTGGAGGGCTTCTTGGTCACCTTGGGGGTGGCGGTGGCACGGGGCTTTTTGGCATCGTCGCTCTCCAGCACCTTCAGGGTCTTGGGACCCACGGTGCCGTCGGCGGTTAAGCCGTTCCGCTTCTGGAAGGCCTCCACGGCCTCCTCCGTCTCCGCTCCGTAGTAGCCGGTAATCTGGCTGGAATGCTCCAGATACCCCAGCTTGTACAGCTTGCGCTGAATCTCCTTAATATCATAGTTCCGCATGCCCAGCTTCAGTGTGTAGGCTTCGGCCTTGCCGGAATCCAGCAGTTCCATGGTCGCAACCCCCAGACAGCCGTCGGCGATGATGCCGTTGACCTCCTGGAAGGTTTTCAGAGCCTCCACGGTGTCGCTGTCCATCTTGCCCTTGACGCTGTAGGCGGAGGACAAATATCCCAGCTTCACCAGCTTTTCCTGATACTGCTTGATTTCCTCGCTGGTGTCGCCCTTGCGGAAGAAGTTGCCCACTACGTCCGTGTCATAGAGCTTTTCAAAGGTCTTGTCTCCGGCTTTGCCGTCGGCCTTCAGGCCGTTGCTGGTCTGGAAGGCTTTGACCGCCTCGGTGGTCTTTTCCCCAAAGGTGCCGGTGACGCTGGACTTGCCCAGATACCCAAGCTCATAGAGACGCTGTTGGACGGCCTCCACGTTGTCTCCCTCGTCCCCGTTCTGCATGACATACTCCTTGGCGCTTTCGCTGAACAGGGCTTCGTAGGTGGCTTCCCGCAATACGCCGTCCGGAACCAGACCGTTGTGCTTCTGGAAGGTGGTCAGGGCTTCCTCGGTGATGGAGCCGAAATGCTCCGTGGGTTCATCGCTGTCCATGTACCCCAGCTCCATGAGCCGCAGCTGGACGTCGGCAATCACCTCCCCGTCATCCCCCTTCTCATAGCTCTTGGAGAAGGGCTCGGGGGAAGGAGCGGGGGCGTTTGGGGCTTGGGAAACGGCTTCGGGAACGGGGGTAGCCTCGGGAGCAGGGGTTTCCGCCTGCACCTGAGCAGAGGCTTCTGCCTGCAAAGACTGCTCCTGGGTGTCCACCAGAGCCGCCTTCTTGGCTTGTCCTGATATGACGGCCGTGAGAATCAGCGCCGCCACGGCGATGAGGGACATGGCGGTTACCGCCTTTTGCACAGGCTTGCCCAAGGAGCGGAAGAAGCGGCCGATGGCGGAGAAAAACTTTCCGATGGCGGCGTACACGGGGTACACCTTGGTGCCCCGGAGCTTGGCGTCCAGCTTGTCAAAAAGGCTATTGATGCCTTGGCCGATCTTTTTGCCTATGGCCGAGAGAATGCGTCCCAGCTTTTTCCAGAAGGGGGCGGACTTTACGGCGGCGGTTTTGATGCCGGCGCCCAAAGCAACGGCTCCCTGGCCTACAGCCTGAAAGAACTTGCGGCAGCGCTTCTTCCATCTGCGGCGAACCTTGCCCCAGTTGATGCTCCCCTTTCCGGTATTCTTTGTATTGGTAGAACGGTGGTTATCCTGTTGTGTCATGAATCCGCTTTCCCGCATGTCTGCGTAATTTTATATATCCTTATTTTACTGAAAAAAACTTCTTTTTTCAAGGCGGACACCCCCGCAGGATGGAAACACTTCATGACCTATCTGTGAATAATCTTTTACCACGGGAGGATTTTTGGCGAATTCAGGAAGAGAAGGAAGGAGATGGAAAGAAGGCAAAAGAGCGGGAATGGGGCAGAGGGCGGGGGCGGCAAACTGCTCCGCAGTTTCTTAGGGCCCCGGGGGGCATCGCCCCCGGGGCCCTAAGGGTTCGCTTTGGCGAACCGCCGCCCCCTTATGCTTCTTAATGTGCGTTTGTTGATTGTCAGCGTTTGTTGGAATACCGCCAGATGTGCATCTTTTCGGCAGAGGCAATGAGTTCCTCGCGGAAGTCGGGGTGAGCCAGGTGAATCAGTCCCTCGGCCCGCTCCCAAGCGGTGAGTCCCTTCAGGTTCAAAAGACCGTATTCCGTGCAGATATAGTGTACCGTGGGGCGGGTGTCCGTGACCACGCTGCCCGGCGCCAGGGTGGGACGGATGCGGCTGGCCAAGGTGCCCGTTTTCTTGTCCATAAAGGTGGAACTCAGGCAGATAAAGCTCTTGCCCCCCTTGCTAAGATACGCCCCCATAACAAAGTCCATCTGTCCGCCTGCTCCGGAGATATTCTTGACCCCTGCGCTTTCGGCGTTGCACTGACCGAACAGGTCAATGTCCACGGCGTTGTTGATGGAGATAAAGTTGTCCAGCTGGGCCACCACCCGCACGTCGTTGGTGTAATCCACGGGGGCGGACATGCACTGGGGATTGTCGTTGAGATAGTCGTAGAGCATCTGGGTGCCCGCAGCGAAGGCGTACACCTGCCGCCCTGTGTCAATGGCCTTCTTCCGCCCGGTGATCTTCCCCGCCTTAGCAATGTTCACAAAGGCATCCACGTACATCTCCGTGTGTACGCCCAAATCCTTCAGATCGCTTTGGGCAATCATGTTGCCTACGGCGTTGGGCATACCGCCGATACCAAGCTGGAGGCAGGCGCCGTTGGGAATCTGGGGCACAATGAGCTTGGCCACGGCTTCGTCCACGGCGGTGGGGGCGGCGGCGGGGCCCATCTGCCCCATGGGCGGGTTGTCCCCTTCCACAATATAGTCAACATCCGTAATGTGAACGCCCTCGTCAAAGCCGCCCAGGCACCGGGGCATGTTTTTGTTGACCTCCACGATGACGGTGCGTGCCTTGCGGCAGACCTCTCCCAGATGGCTGGCGTTGGGGCCGAAGTTAAAGTACCCGTGGGCATCCATGGGCGCTACCTGAAACACGGCTACGTCCAAAGGATCGGGGCTTTCCCGATAGTAGCGGGGCAGCTCGGAATAACGGATGGGCGCATAGAAACTGAAGCCCTTGGCAATGGCCTTGCGCTCAATGCCTCCCATGTGCCAGCTGTTCCAAGTCATATGCTTTTCCGGGGATTCGATTTGGAAGATGGCAGGCTCCCACATAAGGATGCCCCCACGGAAGTTTACGTTTTCCAGCTCCGGCAGTCTCTTGGCAATCTCCCTGTCCACGGCCACGGGGGTGCCGGTGGTCCAGCCGTAATCCACCCAGTCTCCGCTTTTCACCACCGAGGCGGCCTCGGCGGCGGACACCAGCTTTTGTGCGTACAATTGGCTATATTCCATAAAAAATACTCCTTTCCCGGTAAGGGCGGCGGAGACAAACGCTCCGTTTCCTCCGTTATATCATCATCGAAGCCGTTCGTCAACGGGTTCAATAAAAATAAGAAAAATCATCGAAAAAGCGCCACTCAAAAACAGGTGCGATTCCTTCATGCGCATACAAATTTCAAATTTTGTCCGTGAAATTCACTCCGTGTTCATGAAATTGCATTGACAAATCCCATTATCTATAATAGAATATTGACAGACAGAAAGGTTGTGCGTTC
>CAYUHW010000109.1:0-5913 GCA_964444605.1 uncultured Christensenella sp.
GCCCTTGCTGAGGGGGATTATGGCCAGCACAAAGACCAGCACGCCCATGCCGCCTACCCAGTGGGTGAAGCTGCGCCAGAAGAGCATGCCGTGGTTTAAGGCCTCCACATCGGAAAGAATGCTGGCGCCGGTGGTGGTGAAGCCGGATACGGACTCAAAGACGGCGTCCACATAGTTGGGAATATCCCCGCACAGGGTGAAAGGGAGGGCGCCGAACAGGGAGAGGAGCACCCAGCTTAAGCCTACGGTCAGCAATCCTTCCCGGGCCTGCAGGGCATGGCTTCCCTTCTGGCGGATGTACAGGAGACAGGTGGATACCACCAGCAGAATTCCCATGGTGACAAGAAAGGCCTGTGCGGCGTCCCATTCTCCGTAGATGAGGGACACTATCAGGGACGGAGCCATCAAAATGGCTTCCCAGCGGAGGATATGCCCGAGGTAATAGCGGATGGAGCGGGCGTTCATTGGTCGCCTCCTACAAAGAACTGACCAAGATCCTCTTTGGGTTTCTCGCCTGTGGAAATGACCACCACCCGGTCCTCGGGTTTTAGGATGTCGTTGCCGGAGGGGATGATAACCCCCCGCCCCCGTGCAATGGCGGCCACAATGGTATCAGGCTGCATGGTCAAATCCTTAAAGGGGACGCCCACATAAGGGGCCTCGGCAGGAACGATAAATTCCATGGCCTCGGCCTTGCTGTCCATGATTCTGGACAGGGCGATCATGCTGTCCCCGGCACTGCTGTTCATGGCACGGACGTAGCGGATGATTTCGTTGGCTGTCAAGAGTTTGGGGCTGACCACGGAGTCGATGCCCGCCTTGGCGTACACCTCCAAAAACTCCGTGCGGGTGATTTTGGTCACGGTCTTAGGTACGCCCATGTAGTTGGCGAACATGGAGATGATGATGTTCTCTTCGTCAATCCCCGTCAGCGCCAGCACGGCGTCCACATCCCCAATGCCCTCGCTGATGAGCAGTTCCTGCAGGGTGCCGTTGCCGCAGATTATGGTGGCCTCGGGAATTTCCAGAGTCAGTTCCCGCGCCTTCTGGGCATCGTTTTCAATAATGGTCACCTGCACACGGCTCTTCATCAGGAGCTTGGCAGTATGTACGGCGGTGCGGCTGCCGCCGATAATCATAACCCGGCGCACACGGGCGGTGGGCAGACCCAAATCCCGCATAAACCGCACCAGCCCGGAGGCCACGGCGGCGATGATAATCTTATCGTTTTTTTGCAGGGTGAAGCTGCCGTGGGGGATGATGGGAGGGTGTCCTTCCCGCTCTACGGCGCAAATCAGTGCCTTCTCTTGGGTGAGTTTAGGCAAATCCATAAGGGTGAGTCCGTCTAAGGGACTGCCCTCGCTGATGCGCAGCTCCAATAAATCCGCCCTGCCCCGCACGAAGGTGTCCCGCTTGAGGAAGGTGGGGAACTGAAGGATGCGGTAAATCTCCCGGGCGGCGGTAAGCTCCGGGTTAATGACCAGAGATACGTGAAGCTCATCCTTCAAAAGCCGCAAATCAAAGTCGTATTCCGGGTTGCGCACCCGGGCAATGGTATTCTTGGTTCCCAGCTTTTTGGCGACCATACAGCTGAGAAGATTGACCTCGTCTCCGCTGGTGCAGGCGATGAGCAAATCCGCATGCTCCGCTCCCGCTTCCAGCAACACGTCCGCCGCCGCTCCGTTGCCGCAGAGGGTGGCTACATCCAAAGTTTCCTGAAGCTGCTGCAAAACAGCGCCGTTGCTGTCCACCAGAACCAATTCATGCCCTTCAGCGGAAAGCTGGGCGGCCAGCGTGGCGCCGACCTTGCCTTGTCCCACGATGATTATGAACATAAAAAAACCTCCGCATTTTGTAGAAACTTCCCAGTTTGCATGAATATAGCACGTTACTGCGTTTTTTGCAAGTAAAAGCATATATTTTATTTGACGAATGGTGGGAAAACGGGTACAATGTTCTATATTTACGATTTCAAACAGGAGGGTATGACAAATGCAGATTGTAGTATTGGACGGCAAGTCTCTGCGCCCGGAGGAACTGGACTGGAGCGGATTGAAAGCCATGGGCACCCTGTCCGTTTACGATAGAACCGACCCCATGCTGGTAGCTCAGCGGCTGCGGGGAGCGGATGCGGTTTTTACCAACAAGGTGCGCTTGACCAAAGAGCAGCTGAAGAACAATCCCAACCTGAAGTTTATCGGCGTGCTGGCCACTGGCTATGATGTGGTGGACATCAAAGGCGCAAGAGAGCTGGGCATCCCCGTTTGTAATGTCCCCGGGTACGCTACGGAACCTGTAGCGCAGGCGGCCATCGGTCTCATGCTGGAGCTGACGCTGCAGTTGGGCTACCACAACGCCCGCATCCATCAGGGGGAGTGGACCCGCTGTCCCGACTTCTGCTGGTGGGAGCATACGCCCGTCAGCGTATACGGAAAAACCATGGGCATCGTAGGCTGCGGCGCCATCGGACGGCGGGTGGCAGAGATTGCCAAGGCCATTGGTATGGAGGTCATCGGCTATAACCCCCATAAGAAGCCCGGCTTTGCAGGGAAGTATGTGTCCTTGGAAACGGTTTTGACTGAAGCGGATGTCATCAGCCTTCATTGCCCCGCCAAGGAGGACACCATCGGCTTTATTAACGAGAAGACCATCGGCAAAATGAAGGACGGCGTATTGCTCATCAACACCGGGCGGGGAAGTCTCATTCAGGAAAAGGATGTGGCCGATGCTCTGATTTCGGGGAAGCTGGGGGGCTATGCCGCTGATGTAGTGTCCAGTGAGCCTATCACCGTTCGCAATCCCCTGCTCAAAGCACCCAACTGTGTTCTCTCGGGGCACTGCGCTTGGGCAACCAAGGACGCCCGCCAGCAGATTCTGGACGTGTCCGTGGCCAACCTTCAGGGTGTGCTGGAAGGCAATCCCATCCATGTAGTTAATTAAAAGGAAAAGTTTTTCTGTGTTTTAAATGAAACCCTTGCCAGCAGAGATAAAAGGGGCTATTATTATATGATAGGTGTTACAAAAACGGCCGCCCCGGCCTCTCTAGTGGACGAAGGGGCGTTGAAAGCCTGCGCTTTGCACAAAGAGAGTAAGGTGCTGGCGGCTTTTTCGGGCGGAGCAGACTCTACGGCTTTGCTTCTGGAACTTGTCCGCTTAAAAGAAGAAGGCAAGCTCAAGGCGGTAGCCGCCGCCCACTTCCACCACGGCATTCGGGGCGAGGAAGCGGAGGAAGATTTGCGCTTTTGCCGAGAGTTGTGTTGCCGGCTGTCCGTACCCTTCTTTGAAGAAAGAGGGGATGTACCCGCCTTTGCAAAGAAGAAGGGACTGTCTTTAGAGAATGCCGCCCGTATCCTGCGCTATGATTTTCTACGCCGCGTTGCCAAAAGCTGGGGGGCAGACGCCATTGCCACGGGGCACCATCGGGAGGATCAGAGCGAAACATTGCTTTTGCACCTGATTCGGGGCAGCGGACTCAGCGGCCTGTGCGCCATGGCTTATAGGCGGGAGGAGATTGTCCGCCCCCTGCTGAAGGTCAGCCGAGAGGAGATTCTTAGCTATTTGGAAGGGCAAAAGCAACCCTATCGGACGGATTCCACCAATCTTTCGGATGAAGCAGACCGAAACAGAATCCGCCATGAGGTATTGCCTGCCATTGGGGAGATCAATCCTCAGGCCGCCGCCCATATAGCCCAAACCGCTTCCCTTTTGCGGGAGGAAGAGGACTTTCTGGAGCACCTGGCGCAGGAGGCAGAAACAAGGTGTCAATCCAGCCGCAGTTCTCTTGCAAGAGAGCCTGCCGTGCTGCAGAAACGGGTGCTCAGGCGGCTTCTGCGCCGCTATACCGCTGACTACACCGGGGAGGATATAGACCGTCTGCAGTTGCTTTTGCAGGGGCAGAGCGGACGGGAAGCCACCCTTTCAGGGGGGCTTATCTTCCGAGCGGAGGGGGATGCCTTGGTGAAAGCGGAAGCACCCTTGGACTATTGCCTTCCCTTGGCCGTGGGCTGTCCTGCAGACACCCCCTGGGGACGGATTTTGGTGGAGGAGGTGCCCCAAGCCCTCATCCCTTGCGGACGGCTGGAGGCCTATGTTAATGCGGATGCCTTGATTGGCTCCCTGCAGGTGCGGCCTTTTGGGCCGGGAGAAGGGTTTACTCCCCTGGGCATGAAGGGGCGAAAACTCTTTTCCGATTATTTTACGGACAGAAAAATTCCCCTGTCCCGGCGGCAAAGCCCCATTGTTTTTGATGAACAGGGAGCGGTCTTTGCGGCGGGATATACCATTGACGACAGGGTGCGTATAGAAAAGGGCACCAAGCGTATATACCATTTTCAATACATCACGGAGGTTTGAGATGATTTACACAGGGCATGGATTCATGGAAGAGGACATGGCAGAGATCCTGCTGACCAAGGAGCAGATTCAGCAGCGGGTAGAGGAGCTGGGCAAAGAGATTGCCAAGGATTACGCAGGCAAAGAAGTTATCATGATCTGCGTGCTCAAAGGCGCCTGCCCCTTCTATACGGATTTGGCACAGGCCATGCCGATACATATGAAGATGGACTTTATGGCCATTTCCAGCTATGGAGATGCCCAGAAGACCAGCGGCATCGTAAGCATTAAGAAGGACATCGACTCCAGTATTACGGGGAAGGATGTCATCATCGTAGAGGACATTATGGACAGCGGTCTGACTTTGAGCTACATGACCAGACTCTTGGCCACCCGTCAGCCTGCCTCCCTGCGCATCTGCTGTCTGCTGGACAAGCCCGAGCGGCGGGAGTGCGCCATTACCCCCGACTACTGCGGCTTCACCATTCCCAACAAGTTTGTAGTGGGCTACGGCCTTGACTACAAGGGGTACTATCGGAACCTGCCCTATGTGGGCGTGCTGTCTCCCCGCATCTACGAGGAGCAGTAACTGCATATAGAATGAACAGCCGGGGAGCACCTCGGCAAAAGGAGTAACTGTTGAATCCTAAGCAAAAAGCCGGTTTTGGAACCGCCTTTGTTTGGCTGCTTGTAGCGGCTCTCGTTGTATATATGATTTTGGCAGGGGGCAGCAGCAAGCAGCCTTCTGAAGTGACCCTGTCCGAGTTTGTCCATTTGGTGAAGGAAGGCCGCGTGTCTGCCGTCACCGAGGAGTTGGGCAGCGGCAAATATTACGGTCTGTACACCGCCAGTGCGTATCAGATCAAAGACCTGCCCGATAAGGCAGACTTTACCTTCTCCGCCTCGGAAAGCGACTTTACCCGGGAAATGGGCCTTCTGTTGGCCGAGCAGAAGGGCGTGGAGGCAGACAAAATCTCTGCCACGGAGTATCCCTTCTCTTACATTGTCTCTCAGCCCAAGGGGGAGAGCCTCTTTTCCCGCATACTGCCTTATCTCATCGTAGGCGGTATTATGGTCATCTTTATGCTTTGGTTTATGCGCATGCAGCGCAGCAACAACCAGCAGACCATGGAGTTTTCCAAGGCCAGAGCCAGAGAGATGAGCCAGAACAAGGACGCCGTCACCTTTAAGGACGTGGCCGGTGCCGAGGAAGAGAAGCAGGAACTGCAGGAGATTGTGGAGTTCATGCAGGCGCCGGAACGCTTTACGGAAGTGGGCGCCCGCATTCCCAAGGGCGTTTTGCTGGTGGGACCTCCGGGTACGGGCAAAACTCTGCTTGCTAAGGCCGTGGCAGGGGAGTCTAAAGTGCCCTTCTTTTCCATCTCCGGTTCCGACTTTGTGGAGATGTTCGTTGGCGTAGGCGCCTCCCGTGTGCGGGATCTGTTCAACACCGCCAAGGCCAAGCGCCCCGCCGTTATCTTTATCGATGAAATTGACGCCGTAGGCCGTCGCAGAGGCGCAGGCATGGGCGGCGGACACGATGAGCGGGAGCAGACCCTCAACCAGCTTCTGGTGGAGATG
>CAYUHW010000110.1:0-5857 GCA_964444605.1 uncultured Christensenella sp.
CTTTGCCTCCATGGACGTGTCCTTTATCTCCCTGAAGCTGATTCTGCCGCCCCTGTTTCCCTGCCTTCGGGAGGGAGGACAGGCGGTGGCCCTCATTAAGCCCCAGTTTGAAGCGGGGAAGAGTGAGGTCGGAAAAAACGGCGTGGTGCGGGACAAAAAGGTTCACGCCCGGGTCTGCGCCATGTGCATGCAGTTTGCTCAGGATTTGGGCTATTGGGTGCGGGGGCTGTCCTTCTCTCCCATTAAGGGGCCCAAGGGCAATATCGAGTTTCTGCTCTTTCTTGAAAAGGGGGCAGGGGAGAGACTTTCGGGGGAAGCCTTCCTAAAGCAGGCTATGGACGCTGTGGAGCAGGCCCATAGCCATTGCATAAAGGAGTGAAAATATATTCACAAATCCCTTGCTTTTTTCCTGCAAAGACTGTATACTATCCTTGTTATATTCATCCGGCGGTGATGGTTGTGCGTTTGTATTTTACTGCAAATCCCCAGCGGGCGGAAGCCGTAGACCTCATGAACAGACTCATGGGACAGGCAAAGGCCTTGGGTTTTGAAGTTTCGTTGTTGGAGGAGGTTCTAAAAGACTCTCCCAAGGGGATCCTAACCGTGGTGGGGGGCGATGGCTCCCTGCTCAGGCAGATACCCCTTTCTCTGCAAACCGGAATGCCCCTGTGGGGGATTCACGGAGGGACGGTAGGCTTTTTGACCGAAAGCACCGAGGAGACCTTTGTTGCGGGACTGGAAGCATTGAAGGCAGGACAATATACCTTGGAAAAGCGGAAGCTGCTGGGCTGCCGTTTTCTGGGGCAGGAGGGGGAGCTGGAACCGGCTGCCCTGTGCCTTAACGATGCTTTGCTCTATAAACGCTCCCTTTCGGGAGTGGCGCGCATCCATATCCGTATTGACGGAGAGGAAGCGGGCGTAGTTTCCGGGGACGGGGTCATTGTATCCGGCCCCACGGGGAGCACGGCCTATTCCCTTTCCTGCGGCGGGCCCGTATTGACAAGGGAGGTAGACGCCTTGGTCATTACCCCCGTGTGCCCCCACAATTTGCACATGCGGCCTGTGGTGGCGCCTTTTTCCAGCCGGGTGGAGCTTTTTTCCGACGATGCCTGTATGGCTGTAGCCGACGGAAACCGGGTTTCCTATATGGATCCCGGCACGAAGCTGGAGGTGGCAGGCTCTGAGGCCTTTGTTTCCTTTGTCCGCTTTGGGCGCAGCAATCTTTTTGCCCGCATCCATCAGCGGCTGACCTGATTTGAACCACAAATTTTTTAGAAGAGGATGCAGAATGAAAACCAAACGACACGCCATGATTATTAAAATCATAACCTCTCAGGACGTGGAGACCCAAGAGGAGCTGGCACGCCTGCTGGGGGAACAGGGGTTTCAGGTAACCCAGGCCACCGTTTCCAGAGACATTAAGGAACTGCGGCTGATTAAGGTCCTGACCCCCGAAGGGAACTACAAGTATGCCACCGTGGAGAAGGCTGAAAGCGATCTGCAGGAGCGGTTCATCCGCCTGTTCTCCAACTGCGTGGTGTCCATTACCAATGCGGGAAACATCATCGTCATCAAGACCATCGCCGGCAGCGCATCCGTAGCCGGTGAAGCCATCGATTCTCTGAAGTGGCCGGAAATCGCCGGGTCCATTGCCGGCGACAACACCATCTTCGTAGCCGTGCGGGAAGGCAAGAGCATCACCGAGATTATCAAGCGCTTCCAGAAAATGATGAAGTAAGAGGCATTTTATGCTGCAAAGGCTGGTCGTAACCAATATTGCCCTCATGGACTCTCTCACCATAGATTTCCATGAGGGTTTTTCTGCGCTTACCGGTGAGACCGGAGCGGGAAAATCCATTCTCATTGAGGCCGTTGGCTTCGTGCTGGGAGAGAGAGCCAACCGGGAGAGTATCCGTACGGGGGCCCAGAAGGCCTCCGCCGAGGGCTGGTTCCGCATCGAGGAAAACAGCCCTGCCGCCGCCTTTTTGAAGGAGCGGGAGCTGTATGAGGGGGAGGAAATCGTCCTGTATCGGGAGCTGAACCTGTCCGGGCGGAATCTCTGCCGCATCAACGGCACCCTCGTTACCGCAGGAGAACTGAAAAAGCTGGGGGAAATGCTGGTGGATATGCACGGCCAGCACGCTCACCAGTCCCTTTTGGACAGCGAGACCCACATGGGCTTGCTGGACGCCTTTGCAGGGGATGCAGAGAAAAAACAGGCCATGCTCCTTCAGCGGGAGAAGGCGCTGGAAGTGCGAACCAAGCGGGAAAAACTCCAGAAGGCCATGGGCGAACGGGCTCGGCGGCTGGGGGTCATTGCCTATGAGCTGAAGGAAATCGACGGGGCGGCCCTAATCGATGGAGAGGAGGAAGCCCTCTATCAACAGCGCAGAACCCTGCAGAACTTTGCCCAGGTGCAGGAGAGCCTTCAGGGGGCCTACGATGCCTTATATGGGGACGGGGGCGCCTTGTCCTCTGCCAAGGAGGCGGGGCGGTATCTGGAGACTTTGAAGGAGTATGGAGACACCTATTCTAAGGCCGCCGAGGAAACGGACAATGCCTACTATGCCCTGGAGGATGTGGCTTTTACCTTGCGGGATGCTTTGCGGGAATTGTCCTATGACCCCAATGCCTTGGAGGAGATTGAAAGCCGTCTGTTTCTCATCGAGGAGCTTAAGCGCAAGTACGGCGCTTCCATCGGGGAGATTCTAAGCTATAGAGACAGCCTTTTGCAGGAGCAGGGGGAACTTTTGGGCGGGGAGGAGACCCTTTCTGAACTTGAAAAGGAGGAGAAGGCCGCCATGGCCGCCTTTAAAAAGGAAGCGGAGGTCTTGTCCGCCCTTCGGCGGGAAGCAGCCAAAAAGCTGGGGCAGGTCATCGGCGAGAACCTTCACGACATGGGCATGCCCCACGCCTCCTTCTCCGCAGGATTTCGGGATGTGCCGGCGGAACTGCTGGAGGAAAACGGTGTGGACGCCATGGAGTTTATGTTCACGGCCAACAAGGGCGAGGCGGAAAAGGCTTTGACCAAGGTGGCTTCCGGCGGCGAAATCTCCCGCATTATGCTGGCCTTTAAGGCGGCCTTGCTGGAGGCGGACACCATCGACACCCTGATTTTCGACGAGATTGACACGGGGATCTCCGGCCTCATCGCCCACGCCGTAGCCAAAAAGATGCAGGAGCTCAGCCGCAGCCATCAGGTGCTGTGCGTCACCCATCTGGCGCAGATTGCGGCCTATGCGGACAGGCAGTACTTTATCCACAAGGAGACTTTGGGGGAGAAGACCGTCTCCCGCACCAGAGAACTGAAGGCGGAGGAGCGTCCCGCGGAGCTGGCCAGAATCATGGGCAGCGTAGACGATCCCGCCGCCGTGGAGCACGCAAGGGGCCTTTTAAAGCAGGCGGGGCATTGAACCTGCAATCAAAAAATCAAGGCAGAGTGCGAAAAATGCTCCGTGTTAATTTGCGTTGCTTGCGGCAACGGCGGCTTGTGCCTATACTGAAGGCAATCTAAAAAAGGAGTGCAAAGTATGATTGGTACAAACTTAGCCGCCCTGCGCAAAGCAAAAAAGATTTCACAGGAGGAGCTGGCCGTCCGCGTAAACGTGGTGCGTCAGACCATTTCCAAGTGGGAAAAGGGGCTCTCCGTTCCCGACGCAGACATGCTGGTAAAGCTGGCGGAGGCACTGGATGTGTCTACGGAGGCACTGCTGGGGGAGGCGGATGTGTCTCCGAAAAACGATACGGAGAATATTGCCGAGCAGCTCTCCCGCATCAACGAACAGTTGGCCGTCCGCAACCGCCGCTCCCGCCTGATCTGGAAGACGGTGCTCTGGGTGGTGCTGGGGGGAACGTTGGCAACCATCGTCCTGTCCTGCAGCGGCGCTTGCGTATATACGGCGGCACCCACTGTTAACGAGACCTCTCAAGTGGAAATCAGTCAAGTTCCGTCGGAGGATGATTTTGCCCATGCTCCTGCCATTGAGGTATCCGAAGGGGTGCTTCAAGCCTGCACGGCTTATGCCCAGAGCCTTGGGTATGAGGCGGGGAGCTTCCAAAAAGCGGTGGTGCTGGGGGAAGCTTGGCTGCCTTACGGGTACTGCGAGGACAGAGCCAAGGAAGCCATGCTGGACAGCGGGGACTATGTGGTCATATTCGAGCATATCCGCTGTGTGGTGGATGCAGAGACGGGCACCGTGCTGGGGCGTATCCCCTTTGTCTAATTGAAAACAGCTTGAAGCGGAGGCCGTCCTCCGCTTTTTTGCGCTTTTGCTGGACGGAACGGGGGATAGGTGGTATACTGCTATATGAGAAAAAGCGGCCTTGCCGCAGGAAGGAATCATACTATGGAAGAAATCAAGCACGAGCCCATGTTGGAGCAGGACAACGGTGCCGAAGAAATACAGGCCTTTGCCATGAAGAAGTTCAAGGAGCAGGGGGATTTTGACATTTTGCCCGAGGGCGTTCTGGAGCAGATGCTTTCCGCCATCGTGAAGCTGGACGAAGAGTACATGGAGAAGGCCGGAGTCAACGACGGGGAAGTCTATGACGACGACGACGCCTACGATTACTTTATGGAGAAGCTCCCCGCCCTGTTCCCCGAGCAGAAGATGTACATCATGCGCTTTGTGGAGGACTACATGGAGTACTCCGAAGCCTATCTGGAGAGCATCGGCGCCATCGACTGGGAGTAAAGCGGAGAGGGACATATGTCTCTAGACCATAGAGAAGTATGGCTTTGGGGCGGCCCCCCTTGACCAAAAGCGATTTGATTCTTTGGGATATGGAGCTGCTTCAGCGGATTCACCAAAAGGTGCGTGGCGCAAATGACCCTGACCACCTGCGATGAGGAATTACGCCGCATTGCGGATCCCCATGTACACATCACCGCCAGGCGGGAATTTTGTTTCGGCCGGAGGAGGCCTTCTCCCGGATCAGCTCCATGGAGGAGGGGCGACTGCGGCTGTTTTAGGCAGTAATTTTTACACAAGAGGTATTGTATTTGAAACCGGTAACGAAAATCGGCGTGTTTGACAGCGGCCTTGGGGGGCTGACGGTGCTCAATGAGATTTGCCGCTACACCCGAGGGCTGGAACTGATTTACTTTGGAGATACGGCACGGGTGCCCTACGGCTCCCGCCCTGCGGAGACCATCACCCGCTATGCCTGTCAGGATGTGCGCTTCCTCCTCTCCCAAGGGGTGGAGGCCGTGGTCATTGCCTGCGGTACGGTCAGCGCCAACTGTATGGACACTTTGAGGGAGAACTTTGACCTGCCCATTCTGGGGGTGATTGAGCCTTCGGTGGAGGCGGCGCTGGAGCAGAGCAAAAATAAGCGCATCGGGGTTTTGGGCACCAAGGCCACGGTGGACAGCCGTGCTTACGAAAAGTGCATCCGCAGAAACTGCCCCGAAGCGGTGGTCTTTAGCAAGGCCTGCCCTCTGTTTGTGCCCCTGGTGGAGAACGGCTTTGCGGCGGAGGATCCCATTACCGTTATGACTGTGGAGCGGTACTTGTCCGCTTTCAAGGATTCCGGGGTAGACACGGTGATTATGGGCTGTACCCACTACCCCTTTTTGGCAGAGACCTTGCGGCGGCAGATGCCCGGGGTCGCCTTCATTCACTCCGGGGTGGCGCTGTCTCGGGGACTGCAGAGGGAGCTTAAGCTCAACAGCGGGGAAAGGAAGGAGGAGAACAGAGTGCGCTACTGCTTCTCCGACGAGGACACGGGCTTTTTGGACATTGCCAAGGAGCATTTGGACTGCCTCCGCATTCAAAAGCCCCAGCTTATCCGCATAGACAATTATTAAGCAGTACGCATAGGGCGGGGCGGCGAAAGGCTCCGCCTTTCTCTTTGA
>CAYUHW010000111.1:0-5841 GCA_964444605.1 uncultured Christensenella sp.
ACATATACATGGACACCTTCACGTCCTTGGCGTACTTCTTGCAGGCGGGCAGCTCCTCGATTTCCTTCAGGCAGGAGTCCCAGGTTTCCCCGGCGGTCATGCGGCGGTCCAAAGACACGGCGCAGGAGTCGGCCACGGCACAGCGGGAAGGAGAGGTGAAGAAGATTTCGCTGACGGTAACGGTGCCTCTGCCAAGGAAGCGGGCATCCTCGTAGTGCTCGGGGTTGTATTCGGGGGTGAGCATCTTTTCAAGGCCCTTGATTTCCCCGTCCAAACCGTTTTCGTTGAGGGCACGGACATCCTGCAGAATGTCGGCCATCTTATAGATGGCGTTGTCTCCCCGCTCCGGGGCGCTGCCGTGGCAGGACACGCCCTGCACGTCCACGCGGATTTCCATCCGTCCCCGATGTCCCCGGTAAATGCCGCCGTCGGTAGGCTCCGTGGACACCACAAAAGCAGGGGTGATGCCGTCTACATTGTGGATGTACTGCCAGCAAAGGCCGTCGCAGTCCTCTTCCTGGACGGTGCCGGTAATCAGAATGGTCACATCCTCGGGAATCAGAGAAAGGTCCTTCATAATGCGGGCGCCGTACACGGAGGAGACGATGCCGCCCAACTGGTCGGAAGCCCCTCGGCCGCCGATCTGGGTATCGGTTTCAAAGCCCTCGTAGGGATCGAACTGCCAGTTGCTCTTGGCGCCGATGCCGACGGTGTCGATGTGGGCGTCGTATGCGATAATCTTGCTGCCGGAACCCATATACCCCAGCACGTTGCCAAGACCGTCGATCACGACCTTGTCAAAGCCTACATCCTCCATCTCCTTGGCAATGCGGCGGATATGTCCCTCTTCCTGACAGCTTTCGCCGGGAATGCGGATGAGCTCCCGCAGAAACTTGGTCATGGCAGGCAGATACTGCTGTGCCGCTTCCTTGATTTTGCCGTACTCCATGTTTTTCTCCAATCCTGAATATTTGTTCCCAGGGCACAATCCGTCCCATAGGTACACACTTGCAGTATAACAAGGGACAGCGACAATTGCAATGGAAAATCAAACTTTTTTTCTGGGGTTCATAAAAAATTTGGGCAAAAAAATCGGGTTCTACCTCTCCTGCGCCTCCAGTTCTCCCTTCAGCTTTTCCATGGCCTTCTTTTCGATGCGTGAAATATAGGAGCGGGAGATTCCCAGCAGCGCCGCCACCTCCCTTTGGGCCATGGGCGGGTGTCCGCCCAGCCCGTAGCGCAGGGCAATGACCAGCTTCTCCCGCTTTTTCAGGCACCGCTCCATGGCTTTGAGCAAGGTTTCCCGCTCCAAATTCCGCCCCACGGCCTCAAACACCGCTTCCTCATCGCTGCCCATTAAGTCCAGCACCGTCAATTCGTTTCCCTCCCGATCCGTCCCCAAAGGCTCCTCCAAGGAGCATTCGTTCACCAGCTTTTTCTCCGCCCGCAGGCTCATGCGGATTTCGTTTTCGATGCACCGGGCGGCGTAACCGGAAAGGACGCCCTTCTCAGGGGAAAAGGTGTTCACCGCCTTAATGAGACCGATGGTGCCGATGGACACAAGATCGTCCTGCTCCCGCCCGCTTTTGGCGTACTTCCTTGCAATGTGGGCGCACAGGCGCAGGTTGTGGACGATGAGCTTTTCCCTGGCCTCCGCTTTTTCTTCCTCCGTCCCCTTTGCATACCGCTCCGTCCACATCTTTTCCTCCCCCGCCGTCAAAGGCTTGGGAAAAGCCCCGCTCCTGCCCACATATCCCGTAAAAAACAGCCATCCCAGCAGTTCCCGCAAAAAAGCAAACATACGCTCCCTCCTTTTGAGAAAGCGTATGCCTTTTGAGTCGGTATATGTCTTTTTTCGGCTTATTTCCAGTATTGAGAATACTGCTCCACCTTCTGCTTGTGTTCCTCGTAGGTCTTGCTGAAGAGCAGGGCATTGCTTTGCCGAATGTCCCCGTTGCAGAAGTACAAAAAGTTGTCTATAACATAGGCCTCCTCGGGATACAGCGCCGCCTCAATGGCCGTTTTTCCCGGGTTGCAGATAGCGCCGACGGGAAGCCCTTTGTTCTTGTAAGTATTGTAGGGGGAGACGGTGTCCATTTCCTTCTGCTCAAAGGCGAGTTTCTGCACCCCCAGCACATAGGACAAGGTAGCGCAGCTTTCCAAGGCCATATCCGCCTGCAGGCGGTTGTGGAAGACGGCGGAAACCTTGGCAAAGTCCCCGTCGGCGGCGGCTTCCTTTTCAATCATGGAGGCTAAGGCCACCACCTGATCTATGCTCAGATTCAGCTCCTTGGCTCTCTGGGCATACTCCTCCGTAAAGACCTTTTGGAACCTGTCCAGCATCTTCAAAATGATTTCATCACAGCTTGTCCCCTTATACACCTCGTAGGTGTCCGGGAACAGGTACCCTTCCAAGGCATACCGCCGTCCGCTGCCCTCTTCCAGAGCTTCAATGAAGGGGTAGTTGCTGTACAGCCCTCCGTCCTTGCACAGGGTCAAAAACTCGTCGGCGCTTTCAATAATGCCGCTCTCCTTCAGTACGGCGGCAATGGCCTCCACGGTGTACCCTTCGGGAATGGTAAAGCGTACGGTGCTTCTTACCTCGCTGCCCTGACAGAGCATCTCCACAATCTGGGAGATGGACATGTTCCTTGAAAACACATAGGTGCCCGCCTTCAGGGCGTTGGCCTTGCCCACAAAGTCCACATAGACCTTAAAGGAGGCCGTGCTGACAATGAGCCCCGGCTCGTTCTCCCCGCGGGCGGTATACAAAATGGAGGCAATCTTGGAGGCGGAAGAGCCGTAGGGAATCACTACCTCAATGGGGGTGTTGTCCTCCGTGTCCACAGGCTCAATAAAGTGGGAAAGGACATAGCGCACCCCAAGGGAGATGCCCATGACCACCAGTCCCAGACTCAAAGCCCCTACAGCCAAAGGCCGCAGGTACTTCCATGCACTTTTGAATCCCCGCTCCTGCTTATTCATGGCCGCCTGCTTCCTGTGCCCTCTCTTCCCCCTCTTCTTCCTCCTCAGGATAGGGCATGTCCATATCCAGGCAAGAGCCGAGGGCGCTGTACACCTGGGCCATAAGTTCGTGCAGGGTGTATTCCGCCATCAAATACCGGGAGGCCGCCGGCTGAAACTGGAGCAGTTCCCCCAGCTTTTGCAGCTCCTCCACCACGTTATTCTCGGCCTTCTTTCCAGAAAGCATGCTGCCCTGCGCCTTTAGCTGCAGGCGGTGATACCGGTCGATGCGCGCCTTGGTGGAGGGGTTTTCAAAGGCTTTTTCCCGCGCCTGCAGGTACTCCGTATACTCCCTGCTCAAGGAGATATCCCGGCTCAGGGCCTCCGCCCTGCCGATCAGCGCCTCCCTGCTCATTCTTCCACCTCAATGACAATGGGGATAATCACCGGGGTGCGCTTGGTCTTGCTCTTGAAGAAGGACTTGAGCTTGGTTTTGATGCCGTTTTTAATGTTGGCATAGCTGCTCTTATCCTCTTTTTCAAAGCGCTCCACCTCCCCTTGGATGTGGGCGATGGCCTCCTGAATCAGTTCCTCGGAGTCCTTCATGTACACGAAGCCCCGGGAAACCAGCTCCGTAGGCGCCTTCTGCTTTCCTGTCTCCTTGTCGATGGTCATGACCGCCACCAAGAGTCCGTCGTCCGCCAGCTGCTTTCTGTCGTTGATGACCACGTTGCCGATGCTGTCGCTGCCGTCCACCATGACGGAGCCGGAGGCCACCGTGCCGCCCTTTTTGGCGCCGCAGCCCGTAAAGGTGATGATGTCCCCAATGTCCGCCACAAAGATGTTCTCTTCGGGCACGCCCATGTCCTTGGCCAGCTGGGCGTGCATCTGCAGATGGCGATACTCCCCGTGGGCGGGAATGAAGTACTCGGGCTGAATGATGTGGAGCATGAGCTTCAACTCCTCCCTGCAGGCGTGTCCGGACACATGGACGTCCGCCATGCGGTCATAGACCACATAGGCGCCCTTTTCAAAGAGGTTGTTGATGACCCGAGCCACGCCCTTTTCGTTGCCGGGAATGGCGGAGGCAGAGATAATCACCGTGTCCCCCACCCCCACGTTTACCTTGTGGGAGGCGTTGGCCATGCGGTATAGGCCGCTCATGGGTTCTCCCTGGCTGCCTGTGGTGATGATGCACACCCGATCGTCATGGAAGCGCTTCAGCTCGTCCACGGTGACAATCTTATCTTCGGGAATATTCAGATACCCCAGCTTCTGGGAAGCGGCCACAATTTGCTCCATGGAGCGTCCCGCAAAGCAGATGACCCGCCCGTGGCGGATGGCCACGTCGGCTACCTGCTGGAGCCGCCAGACGTTGGAAGCAAAGGAAGCCACCACCACACGGCCGTGGGCAATGTCGAAATAGTGTTCAAAGGTCTTGCCGATCTCCCGCTCGGACTGGGTGTAACCGGGCTTTTCCACATTGGTGCTGTCGCTCAAAAGAGCCAGTACCCCCAGACGCCCGTAGTAGGACAGGCGGTTAATGTCAATAGGCTGCCCGTCCAAGGGGGTCAGGTCAATCTTAAAGTCCCCCGTGTGCATGACCACTCCGTAGGGAGTGCTGATGGCCAAGGCCACCGCTCCGGGAATGGAGTGGCTGATCTTAATAAACTCCGCCGAAAAGCACCCCAGCACCACCGTGTCTCCGGGTCTGACCACGTGCAGCTCCGTCTTCTTCACCTTCATCTCGTCCAGCTTGTGCTGAATGAGGGCGATGGACAAATCCGTCCCGTATACGGGCACGTTGAACTTTTTTAAAGCATAGGGAACGGCGCCGATGTGATCCTCATGGCCGTGGGTAATGAGGATGCCCCGAATCTTCTGAGCGTTCTCCTCCAAATAGGTCATGTCGGGAATGACCACATCGATGCCCGGCATATCGTCGTCGGGAAAGGCGATGCCGCAGTCGATAATCAGAATATCCTCCCCGCACTCCAGCAAGGTCATATTCTTGCCGATTTCCCCCATGCCTCCCAGGGGAATAATCTTTAATCCTGCATTCTTTTTCTTTCGCATGGCATATACTTCACTTTCTTCGTTGATTTCTATTATGAGGGGAGTTCCCGCTCTCCCCCGGCCCTTAATCGGTACGGCCGTAGAAGAACAGGTTTCCGCCAATGTCCTTGTAAAACTTTCTGCCGCCCCAGTTCTTTCCCAGTCTGCGAGCGCAGAAAAACAATATATTTTCGGGAAGATACAGCTTTCCTTCATAAAATACTTCCCGTGCCAGCTCCACATACTCGTCGGGGGGCTGAATCTTGTCAAACCGCTTGTGATGCACCACGGAGAACTGTCCCTTGCGGAAAACCTCCGTCTCAATGGTGGTGGCCTCGCCCCCAAAGCGGGGCGCCATACAGCGGTTGTAGATGACGGACAGCACGGCCTTTACGCCGTTTTCCTTGCTCCCCGCCTCCAAATAGGCCACCCGCGCCGCCAGCACCAGCTCCTCCTCCGTCACTCCGAAGAGCCGCTCATATTCTGACGTCTCCGGCTCGGGAGTGGGCACAGGGGGCAAGGTGGGCAAGGGAGTGCGGATGTTCTTTTCCTGCCAATAGTCCAAGGGCGCTTTTGAAGGGGCCTCTTCCCCTTCCTCCTCCCTGGGTGCTTCCGCAGGCAAACAGGTTTCCTCAGGCTCCCTGTCCTCCGGCCAATAGGGAGGGGCAGGGGTCATATTCGGATCGTCGCAACCGTCCGGATAGGGAGGCAGGGTCTCGGCCAGCGCCGTCACGCTCAAGCACAGGCACAAAGCCCACGCCGCCGCTTTTACAAGTCTGTTTCGTATGCGCATAGGGTTTCTCTCCTTTCGTACCCTATACC
>CAYUHW010000112.1:0-5794 GCA_964444605.1 uncultured Christensenella sp.
GGGAGTGTATTATGCGCCTGTCCGTGCTGGAGACCTATAACAAAACCGCCAAAGAGCCTTTGAAAAACGCCCGAAATGCGGCGGCGGGGGCTTTGCGGAATCTGGATCCCGCCGTAACCGCCCAGCGGAAGCTGGACTGCTTCTGCTATAACATCGGCTTTATAGAGGGGAAGATTCTCTCCGACCAGAAGCAGATGCTGGCCTTTTTAAAGGAAAACGGCTTCCCCGTGTCCCCCTACATTCACTTTGGCCGTCAGGTGGAGGACTTTATCGCCTGTATTGAGGACACAGCCGAGCATCGCAATGAGCTGGACTTTGATATTGACGGCATGGTCATTAAGGTCACGGACTTTTCTTTGCGGGAAAAGCTGGGCTTTACAGACAAGTTCCCCCGCTGGGCCATGGCCTATAAGTTTGCCGCCGAAGAAGCCACCGCTACGGTGGAGAGCGTCACTTGGGAAGTGGGGCGCACGGGAAAGCTGACTCCCGTTGCTCATTTGACCCCTGTGGAGCTGGCTGGCGCCACGGTCAGCAATGCCACCTTAAACAACTGGGACGATATCTGCCGCAAGCAGGTGGGCATAGGCTCCACGGTCTTTATCCGCCGCAGCAACGATGTCATTCCCGAGATTCTGGGAGCCGTTCCAGGAGATGTGCCCGCATCTTCCGTGGAGAAGCCGACGGTATGCCCCTCCTGCGGCGCCCATGTGGAGCAGCGGGGCGCCCATATTTTCTGCACCAACCCCCTGTCCTGCAAGCCTCAGATTGTCTCCCGTTTGGCTCACTTTGCCAGCCTAAACGCCATGGACAACGAGTCCTTTGAAGACAAAACCGCCGGGGTACTTTGGGAGGAATTGAACATCTCCACCATTCCCGAGTTGTACACCCTGCGCAGAGACAGGCTTTTGGACTTGGAGGGCTTTGGAGAAAAGAAAGCTTCCAACCTGCTTACCGCCATTGAAAACAGCAAGACCCGTCCTCTCTCCGCTTTTCTCTTTGCTTTGGGCATCCCCAATGTTGGCGTGCGCACGGCTAAGGATTTGTCCAAGGCCTTCGGCACATTGGACAAGGTGCGCTGCGCTACCAGAGAGGAACTGCTGGCCATTGACGATATCGGCGGCATTGTGGCCGACAGCATCCTTTCCTTCTTCCGTGATCCCCGCATCTCCGGGCAGGTGGACGATTTGATTGCCTACGGCGTTTCTCCGACGGCGGATGTATTCTCTCAAAAGAGTACCCCCATTCAGGGGAAAACCATCGTTCTTACAGGCACCTTGCCCACCTTGACCCGCCAGCAGGCGGAGGAGCTGATTCTTTCCCACGGCGGCAAGGCTTCGGGAAGCGTAAGCAAAAAGACAGACTATGTTTTGGCGGGAGAAGCGGCAGGAAGCAAGCTTGTTAAGGCCCGGACCCTTGGGATTCCCGTCATCGACGAGGAAACCTTCCTGGGCTGGCTCAAGGAGGATGCATAAGGAATTATTTCCGACAATTTGACAACGATTTTGGGAGGCGTTTGCCTCCCGTCATTCTATATAGGAGCATGCAATGAACGAAATTTTAACCATGGCCGAGGCCATTGCCTCCAGACTTGCCGGGCTGTATCATGACTTTCACCGCCGCCCGGAGCTTTCTGCTCACGAGTTTGAAACGGCGGAGCGGGTGCTTTCCGTCCTCAAAGAGATTGAAGGCATGGAGATTACCGCAGGCGTAGCCGGTACAGGCGTTGTAGCCCTGCTCCGCGGGAAGAAGGGCCCCGGGAAAACCGTTCTTCTGCGGGCGGACATGGACGCTCTGCCCATTGAGGAGCAAAGCGGCGTGCCCTTTGCTTCCGAATGCCCGGGGGTCATGCATGCTTGCGGCCACGATGGGCATACTACATGGCTTTTGGGCGCGGCGCTGCTTTTGGGGCAGATGCGGGATTGCTTCTCCGGTACGGTGAAGTTTGTGTTCCAGCCCGATGAGGAGTATGGTTCCGGCGCAAAGCGCATGGTGCTGGAGGAGAAGGTGCTGGAAAATCCCAGAGTGGATGCCGTTTTTGCCGCCCATGCCTGGCCCGGTGCTGAGGCGGGGCAGATTGCCATTGCGGAAAAGTACGCCTTCGGCATGCATGGGGTGTTCTCCATCCGCATTACCGGGAAGGGGGGACACGGCTCTTCCCCTCATCTGTGCGTGGATCCCATTGCCGTTGCCCACCAGATTTACGGCGCCCTACAGCAGGTGGTTTCCCGCAAGGTGGACGAAATGGAGCCCCGTGTTTTGACCATCGGCTCCATTCACGCCGGCCCCGAAGAACGGGGGAATATCATCCCCGACACCTGCATCATGCGGGGGACCATCCGGGGATTGAAAAAAGAGGTTATGGAGCAAATGCTCAGGGAGATTCGTTCTCTTTCCTGCGGCATTGCAGAATTGAACGGCGCTTCCTGCCTTGTGGAGGGCAGCTATGAACCTGCGGTAGAAAACAATGCCGCTACTACGGCGCTCTGCCTGCATTCTGCCCAGAAGGTGCTGGGGGAACAGAATGCCTATATCCTCCATAAGGCTAACTTGGCGGGGGAAGACTTTGCAGAATTTAGCAGCCGTGTTCCCGGTACCTACTTTTATGTGGGCATTGCCAACGAGGAAACACGGGGAAAGTTTGGTCTCCACAGCCCCCTGTTTAAGCTGGACGAAAGCGTCCTGCATAAAACCGCCGCCGTCTTTGCCCAGTTGACCCTTGATTATCTCAACGGGGACGAATCATGTTTGACCTGCTGATTCAAAATGCAATGGTGGCGGACGGTTCGGGAGAAAAAGCCTTTTTGGGGGATATTGCCCTGGATAAGGGGAAAATTCTGAAGGTATCTCCCCGTTTGCATGCAGAAAACGCAGGACGGGTGCTGGATGCAGAAGGCCTTTGGGCGGCTCCCGGCTTTATTGACATCCACCGTCACGCCGACGGAGCGGTCTTCCGTTCAGGCTTTGGGGAGGCGGAGCTTTTTCAGGGCTTAACCACCATCGTCAGCGGCAACTGCGGCATGAGCGCCGCCCCGCTTCTGACTGAAAAGCGAGGGATAGTAGAGCAAAACCAACAGGCGGTTATGGGTGTCCTTCCCAAGGAGGCGGACTGTACCTCCATGGATGCGTATCTAAGTGCTGTCCGTCGTCACGGCACGCCGCTCCATTTTGAAATGCTTTGCGGTCTCGGTACCCTTCTTGCCCAGTACGGCGGCTATGGGCCCAAAGAAAAAGCACCTGTGCTTCCCGTGCAAAAGGCCTTGGAACGGGCGCTTTCACAGGGAGCCCTGGGGGTGTCCATGGGTATCGGTTATGCTCCGGAATTTCATTATACTTTGGAGGAATTGCTCACCTATTTGGAACCGCTGAAAAACAGCGGCATTCCCGTCACCGTGCATATGCGGCAGGAGGGAGACGGCATGGTGGATGGAGTCAGAGAGGCCATTGCCCTTTGCCGAAGACTCCATACCCCCGTGGAAGTAAGCCACCTGAAGGCCATCGGGAAAAAGAATTGGCGTAAGTCCGTCAAAAAAGCTCTGGAGCTTTTGCACCGGGCACGGGAGGAGGGACTGCCCATCTATCAGGATTTGTACCCTTACACTGCAGGCAGTACCCAGCTTATGCACGTATTGCCGCCTGAGGAGGATTGGCGAAATTTTCTACGTCCGGGAACAAAAGAGCGCATTGCCCGCCGCATTGAAACCGGGACGGATTTTGAAAATATTCTCTGCCTGTGCGGGTATGAAAACGTGCTGGTAGGCGCTGTGGAAAACCCGGCTCTTAAGCAGTGGGAAGGACTTTCCCTTTCAGAGGCCGCTCAAAGGGCAGGGGAGGAACCCTTGGGCTTCCTTCTTTGGCTTCTTCATGAGGATGCGGGGCGCACGGCCATGGTGGATTTTATTACCTGCGAGGAAGATATTGAGGAGATTTTGCGGGACAAAGAGACCTGTCTGATTTCCGATGCCATTTATCCCGCCTCCGGTTGTCCCCATCCCCGTGTGGCAGGGGCCTTTGCCCGCATGCTGGAAGAGTACGTGGAAAAGCGGCAGGTGCTGTCCGGAGAGGAAGCCGTTCGCCGCATGACCTCTCTTCCTGCAAAGCGTATGAGACTTAGGGACAGAGGGCGGATTGCCCCCGGCTGCCGTGGGGACTTGGTGCTCTTTCGACCCGAAAGCATGCGGGATACGGGAAAATACAATCGCCCCCTGTCTTTGGCGGAGGGCGTCGAGTATGTGTTTGTGGACGGCCGGCCTGCCATATGGCGGGGGCGCATTTATCCGTAGTACTGTTCGGGGGAGACATATACCAGTCCCTCAATGGAAGGATAGCTGTCCTTAAAGGCCACCTCTTTTTTGAGCAGATGCCCCTGGGCGTCGTAATATTCCTTATAGGTTACGGAGGTCTTTCCCTGCCGTTCGGCTCGCTCCACGGCACGCTCTCCAATCTTTAGATCCTCTCGTGGGAGCAACTTTTCCCCTTTGCTTTTCAGCGTACCCGTCTGCTTGGATACAACTTTTATGTAAGCAAAGTCCTCGCTGTGTACGCCGTAGAGACGGATGGTCAAAGTCTTATTCTCCGTGTCCGCATGGGCGGTGATATACAGGTTGTGCCCCGTGGTATTTTTAAAGCGAAAATCCTTTTGCCCTGTGGCGATGGTGGCGTCCCGTCCAATGGGGACATAGTGCATGGGCCAGCTATGATGATACCGCTCCACAATCTCCAAATCCGCCATCATAACGGCGTTGAATAGGGTGGAGGACACCTGACAGACACCGCCTCCGTATTCCTGCTCGTAGGTGCCGTTGCGGATTGCCGCCGCCGTATAGTATCCGTTCTCCTTGGTTCTATCCAGAATCATTGTGTTCATGCTGAATATATCCCCCTCCTCCAGCACCACCCCATGAATGCGGCTGGCGGCCAAAGCAATGTTCTTTACCCGATTGGCTTTGCCTAAGGTGCTGCCCTTAAAACTGGTGGTAAACTCACTGAGAAGGGTGAAGCCTTCGGCCAGCTTTTCTGCCGTCATTTTAGGGGATTCTTGCATAAAGGGGACGGTAACGTCTCCCGAAGACTCCACAAGAAGGGCGGAAAAGGCCGTGCGGTCAATGCGCAGTCCCGCTTTTTCCTCCGTAAACAGAAAGGGCATTTGGGGATCGTCTGTCAGCAGTGCCTGAGAATCTACGGAGGCAGTGGCATAGAGCCTGTCCAGCTCCTCACAAAAATCGTGAAAAGCTTCCTCGTTTAGCCGCAGTATACCCTTTTCGTCATAGCGGAAGCCGATGGTGTGCAGGGTGTAAAAATCCGTGTCCTCCTGTATGTGCAGCTTGCGAGCGGTGGTGTGCAAATACATTTTTTGCACGGCAGTGGGGGAGGGAACGGGAGCGGCAGTAGGCGCCGCCGTCTGAGGAGCGGCCTCGGCTTTCAGACGGGCGGCAGGGGGAGTTTCTTTACAGCCGGAAAGCAGAAGCAGACCGGCCAGCAAACATAAACCTTTTCTTCGCATGGAGTTTCTCATGGAGGTAGTGTGGCGGGAAAAATAAAAAATCATGCGTTTTGAAAAAAAGAAGTTGACAAATGGGGCCCGCATCTGTATAATAATGGTTGCGCGGTGGTGCTGGAATTGGCAGACAGGCACGTTTGAGGTGCGTGTGCTTATGGCGTACGAGTTCAAGTCTCGTCCACCGCACCAGCAGAGAAAAGCACTTGCGTAATGTCGGGTGCTTTTCTCTTATTCAATCTATATGCGGGAATGGCGGAATTGGCAGACGCGTACGGTTCAGGTCCGTATGTTAGCAAT
>CAYUHW010000113.1:0-2805 GCA_964444605.1 uncultured Christensenella sp.
GTACTCCTCCCGATTCATGGGGCAGTTGAGATAATCCTCCCCCCGGCCGTACCGGGAAGCAGCATAGACCTTGTGCATATCCAGGCTGTCCTTATAGACAATGGGGGCGGCAGCATCGTAAAAATGCAGGGAGGAACCGGCAAAAGCGGCAATCTCCTCTGCCAAAGCATCGCTGGTCAAGGGTCCCGTGGCGATGATGCAGGGGTCCTCAGGGATGGAGGTAACCTCCCCCGCCTGCACCTCAATCAAAGGATGGCTCTTGATTTTTTCCGTAATGCGGGCGGAGAAGCCCTCTCTGTCCACCGCCAGAGCGCCCCCCGCAGGCACGCGGGTTTCATCGGCACAGGCCAAAATCAGAGAGTCCAGACGGCGCAGTTCCTCCTTCAGCAGTCCCACGGCGTTTTCCAGCCGATCCGAGCGCAGGGAGTTGGAGCACACCAGCTCCCCAAAATCCCCGCTGTGGTGAGCCGGGGTCATCTTCTCCGGCTTCATCTCCCGCAGAAGCACCCTGTGCCCCCGCTGTGCCAGCTGCCAAGCCGCCTCGCATCCCGCCAGGCCGGCGCCCACTACCGTAACTCTCTCGTTCATACTGCCCTTTCCGTCTTGGAAGGCTCTTGGCCTCCGTCCTCTTTACTCTTCCTTATCGTCCGCCTTTTTGCCGTTGCGCAGGATGTACCCGCACTCCCTGTCGGGACAGGCCACAAAGGGGCCGTTGCGTCCCATGCGCTGAATGAGCATCTGCCCGCACTTGGGACACTTTTTGTTCACAGGCTTATCCCAGCTGACAAAGTCGCATTCGGGATAATGGCTGCAGCCGTAAAAAATCTTTCCCTTCTTGGTCCGCTTTTTCACCACGTCTCCGCCGCACTTGGGGCACAGAACGTCAATCTTCTCCAGAATGGCCTTGGTACAGCGGCACTTGGGGAAGTTGGGACAGGCCAAGAACTTGCCGAAGCGGCCGTCCTTAATGACCATCATGGCCCCGCACAGTTCGCAGGGGACATCAGACACGGGATCCTCCAGCTTCACCTTTTCAATGCTCTTTTCCGCCTGCTCCAAGGTTGCCTTAAAGGGGCCGAAGAAGTCGGAAATGACCTGTTGCCACTGCTGCTTGCCTTCCTCCACCTCGTCCAGCTTTTCCTCCATGCCGGCGGTAAAGGCCACGTCCACAATGTCGGAAAAGTTGTCCTTCATAAGCTTGGTGACCACAAACCCCAGCTCCGTGGGCATAAGCACCTTCTTTTCCCGAAGCACATAGCCTCTGTCCACAATGGTGGAGATGGTGGGCGCATAGGTGGAGGGGCGGCCGATGCCCTTTTCCTCCAGTGCCTTGACCAAGGTGGCCTCCGTAAACCGGGCGGGAGGCTGGGTAAAGCGCTGGTCGCAGTCAATCTTCTTGGCCATGAAGCTGTCCCCCTGGGCAATGGCGGGAAGCTGTCCTGCCTCCTCCTGCTGGTCGTCCCGTCCCTCCGTATACACGGCGGTATACCCGGGGAACAGAGTGCGGTTGCCTGTGGAGCGGAACTGGGCTTCCCCGCAGGTAAAGTTTACCTGGGTGGCTTCATAGACCATGTCCGCCATCTGGCTGGCCAAAAAGCGGTCGTAAATGAGCTTGTAGAGCTTATACTCATCGTTGGAGAGGTAGGGCTTAATAGACTTGGGATCATTTTTCAAGTCCGTGGGACGAATGGCCTCATGGGCATCCTGGGCTTCCTTGCGACCCTTGTACACGTTGGGGGTCTTGGGCACGTAAGCTTCCCCGTAAGCGGAGAGGATGTGCTCCCTGGCCGCATCCTGAGCCTCCTTGGCCACCCGCACGGAGTCCGTACGGATATAGGAAATCAGACCCACAGGGCCCTTTTTCCCAATCTCCATGCCCTCATAGAGCTTCTGGGCAATGAGCATGGTCTTCTTGGCAATGAAGTTCAGCTTTCTGGAGGCCTCCTGCTGCAAGCTGGAGGTGGTAAAGGGCGGGGCGGCGTGGCGGTGCTTTTCAGACACCTTAATGTCTCCGGCCACAAAGGGTTTTCCCTCAATGGCGGCCAGCACCTCATCGGCGTCCTCCTTGCAGTGAAGCTCCTTCTTGCCGTTGAGGGCGTAGAAACGGGCTTCAAAGGTCTTCTTTTCGCCCAGATGAGCGACGATGCTCCAGTATTCCTCGGGAATAAAGTCGTTAATCTCTTCCTCCCGATCGCAGATAATGCGGGTGGCTACGGACTGCACCCGGCCTGCGGACAGCCCCTTGCGCACCTTGGCCCAGAGAATGGGGCTGATTTTATACCCCACCAGTCTGTCCAGTACCCGCCGTGCCTGCTGGGCGTCCACCAGATCCATGTTGATGGAGCGCACCTTTTTAATGGAGCCCTTCACCGCCGCAGAGGTGATTTCGTGAAACTCAATGCGGCACTTGCTCTTGGGATCCAGCTTCAGTATCTCCGCCAGATGCCAGGAGATGGCCTCTCCCTCCCGATCAGGGTCCGTTGCAAGATAAATGGTCTTGGCCTCTTTGGCCTCCTTGCGGATGTTCTCCAGCACGTCCCCCCGTCCCCGCAGGGTAATATACTTGGGGACGAAGCCGTTTTCCGTATCCACGCCCAACTGGCTCTTGGGCAAATCCCGAATGTGCCCGTTGCTGGCAATCACTTTAAACTTGCTCCCCAGATACTTGCCGATGGTCTTGGCCTTGGCCGGGGACTCTACAATGACTAATGCTTCTGCCATAGTTTTACTGTCCTTTTTTCTTCTATCTTCCGTTCTCGGCGCCTTTACGAAAAGAACTCACCGAGAACCTTTCCTTTACCATAT
>CAYUHW010000113.1:2815-5793 GCA_964444605.1 uncultured Christensenella sp.
CTCCCGCAGAGCGCACTTTAAAAAGCCGTCGGGAAACGCTTCCATCCTTTTCTATATTAATATACCACCCGCACGGACATGGTGTCCAGCGCATACACGCCGCCGGGCAACTGTTTCATTATTCCCGAAAAAGTCATGGCTGTCAAGGTGGAAATCAATTCTCCCACGGGACAATCCAATTCTTCCATGAGTTCGTCCTCATTTTTCTCCCCTTCCGACAAAAGCCGATAGATCTGTTTTTCAAGGGGAGAGAGATCCTTGAAGTTCACCACGGGGACTTCCTCCCCGCCGTAGTCCATGCCGAACTCCTCCAGCACCTCCTGCACAGAGGTAATGAGCCTGGCCTCTCCCCGCCGAATCATGCGGTTGGTGCCTGCGCTCATGGGGTCGCTGATGCGCCCGGGCAGAGCAAAGACCTCCCGTCCCTGCTCCAGCGCCAGTCCCGCCGTAATGGAGGCGCCGCTCTTTTCTCCGGCCTCCACCACAATGGTTCCCTGGCTGAGGCCGCTGATAATCCTGTTTCGGATGGGGAAATTCCGCCCCAGGGGCGGGGTTTTTGGAAGAAACTCCGTCATCAGGCATCCCCTTGCCGCCACAGCCTCATAGAGCTTTTCGTTGCCCTTTGGATACACCACATCGATGCCGCAGCCCAGCACCCCGATGACGGGAAACTCCGCTTCCTTGCACTCCAGTGCCCCCAAAGCCCCGTAGCCGTCGATGCCCGTGGCCATGCCCGTTACCACCGTGGCCCCTGCTCCGGCCAGCTCCTTTCCAAACTTTCTTGCGGCCTCCTTCCCATACTCCGTACACCGTCTGGTGCCCACCAGCGCAATGGGAAGCTGAGGGTCGCCCTCCCACTGTCCCCGGTAAAAAAGCACGGGGGGCGGGTCGGGAATCTGCTTAAGGAGGGAGGGATAATTGTATGCATCGGAGGTGAGAATGCCCACTCCCTTCTTATCCATCCAGCCGCAGTACCTGTCCATAAAGCCGGGTTTGGAGGCCTCAATCAAGCGGCCTTTCACATTCTCCTTCATCTTCTCGGGAAAACGGGCAAAGTTCCCCTTCTGCACGTCCTCCAGGGCTTCCTCCAAATAGAAGTACTCCTCCCGAATCTTTTCAAAGAGCTTATAATTCAGCTCCGTACCGTAGTGGAGCCAGAGTATAAGGCGATCCTGTTCGTCCATTACATTTCCTCCTGAAGCAAAGGCAGGGCTCTGTAGCGTATGGCTTCGGAAAGATGCTGAGGCTCAATGGCCTCCTTCCCCTCCAAATCCGCAATGGTTCTGGCCACCTTCCGTATGCGCTGGTAGGCACGGGCGGAAAGCTGCATGCTGGAAAAAGCCTTCTTCAGCAGCAGTTCGCACCGGGGGCTCAGGGGACAGTAGACATCCAGCTGGCGGACATTCATGCGGGCGTTGGTATAAATGTCCTCCCCGGCAAAGCGGCTGCGCTGGCGTTCTCTGGCGGCGTTTACCCGCTCCCGCACAGCGGAGGAAGGCTCCCCCTTCTTTTTCAGGGTAAGCTCCTCCAAGGGCACCTCGTGCATCTCCATCTGAATGTCGATTCTATCCAGCAAGGGCCCGCTCAGGCGCTTGCAGTACCGCTGTATCTGTACGGGGGTGCAGGTGCAGCGTCTGGTTCTGGAGCCTCTGTTCCCGCAGGGGCAGGGGTTCATGGCCGCCACCAAGGTAAAGGCCGCCGGGTATGTGCCGCTGGCCGTGGCGCGGCTGACGGTAATGCTTCCGTCCTCCAGGGGCTGTCGGAGGCTTTCCAGCACTCCCCGCTGAAACTCGGGGAACTCATCCAAAAACAGCACCCCCAAATGGGCCAAGGAGATTTCTCCCGGCAGTGCCTTGGCGCCGCCGCCCACCAGCGCCGCCGCAGAGGCGCCGTGATGAGGGGCGCGGAAGGGACGCTCCCGCACCAGCCCCCGCTGTCCCATAAGGGAATGAATCTGGGTGATTTCCAGCGCCTCCTCAAAGGTCAGCTCCGGCAAAATGGAGGGAATGGCCCTGGCCAGCATGGTTTTCCCCGAACCGGGGGTGCCGCACAAAAGCAGGTTGTGTCCCCCCGCCACGGCGATTTCCGCCGCCCGCTTGGCCGCCGCCTGTCCCCGAATGTCGGAAAAGTCTGTGGTGTACACCAGTTCCTCCCGGCTGAAAGGGGGCTTCTTTAAGGGCGCAATGACCTTTTCTCCCTTGAGAAAGTCCACCGCATCCGCCAGCGTATGCACGGGCAGAATCTGCACGCCCTCCACGCAGGCCGCTTCCTCCCCGTTTTCATTGGGAACGATAAAGGTGGTAATGCCCTTTTTCCGCCCCTCAATGACCATGGGCAGTACCCCGTTGACGGGGCGCACCGTTCCGTTGAGGGACAGCTCCCCCAGCACCGCCGCCTGAAGAAGGGGCTGCGGGGGAATAAGCCCCTGGGCGGTCAAAAGGGCCAGGGCAATGGGCAAATCGTATACGGAGCCCTCCTTGCGCACGTCCGCAGGGGCAAGGCTCACGGTAATGTGGGCGGCAGGATAGGGATAGCCGCTGTTGCGGATGGCGGAGCGCACCCGTTCCCGAGACTCCTTTACCGCCGCATCGGGAAGCCCCACGGTCTCATAGGTCACCATGCCCGGAGAAATATCCGCTTCCACCTGTACGGGAAAGCCGTTCAAGCCGCAAAGACCGTAGCTTATGGCCTGTGCCAGCATACTGTCCCCTCCTTTCTCATTTCGGCAGTGTCCTGCCTAAGCCTTTCTCTCTATCCAAAGCCGGGGATGCCCGCAAAAGCATCCCCAGATCTTTATACCCAACCGTAATACAGATACCCCGTGGGCAGTACATTTTCCAAAAAGCCGGCGTACCACATGGGGGTAGGAAGTCCCGAGATGGCCGGGTACATAAGCACAAAGTACACTACGGCAATCCCCAGCCATATCCATTTTATACGCCGCCAGCGGCTGTTCCCCTCCTCCAGATGCTTCAAAA